>NZ_JBXXZH010000104.1:0-30590 GCF_059640475.1 Calothrix sp. CBUCES-K 9914 | reverse complement strand
GTATTGCTAAACTTCAGCATACCAACAACTGTGATTTTTCACAAATGATTTAGGATTGCTATAGTAGTAAGTTAAAAGTAAAGCATCTATTATGACAAGGGCAGTTTCATGGTATTGGGCTTCAAATCAGAGAATCTTACTACTAAAAGTTCTAATACTTTAAGTATAGCTAGTGCGGCTGCACTAACAGAAAAAATAAAATCAATTTTTAGCAATATAAAAGACCCGCGCGTGGAAAGAACCCGTTATCATTCATTAACAGCGCGAAGTTGGCGGTGTCGGCTTCCGGAGCGCCAAACTTCGCAAGACAGATATTTTAATCATTGGGATATTATCAGTGATTGCTGGAGGTCGAGGATGGGAAGATATGGAAAATTATGGATTAAGTAAATACGATTGGTTAAAAGAGTTTTTAGATTTAACTTGGGGAATACCGAGTGCCGATACATTTAGACGAGTATTTGAACGTATTAACCCAAAAATATTTGAACAATGCTTTCAAACATGGGTTAAGTCAATAGTTGAAACAGTTGGCGCCCAAGTAATTTCGATTGATGGTAAAACTCTAAAAGGTTCCTACGACAGAGAGCAGGGAAAATCAGCTTTACATTTGGTTAGCGCTTGGTCAAGTCAGCATCGCCTCGTTTTGGGACAAGTGAAAGTCGCCGATAAATCTAATGAAATCAGCGAAAAGTTTGCGCGTCCGGGTTTCCCGGCGCAAAACTTTTCAAGACACTGCGATTCCTGCATTGTTAGAATTATTAGAGCTAGCAGGATGTATTATTACTATTGATGCGATGGGTACGCAAACTGCCATTGCATCTCAGATTTATAATTCAAAAGCTGATTATATTTTAGCACTTAAAGGAAATCATCCTACACTTCATGCACAAGTTAAAGACTGGTTTGAAAAGCATTTATCTCTAGGGTTTGAAGGTATAATTAATAGTTATGATGAAAGAATAGAAAAAGGTCATCATCGCACTGAAAAAAGACAAGTTTGGTGTGTTCCTATTCCTCAACTACCACCTTTACCTAACAATTCGCAATTCGCAATTCGCAATTCGCATTTGAAAATGCGAATTAAGAATTGCTAATTAATTAATTGTATGCTGGGTACAAGCCCACACTGTTTGTCTTAATTGCGAATTGCGAACTGCGAATTGCGAATTGGCATTGACACAATTATTCAGATTGGATAGGTCTTAAATGCGTTGTTATGGTGAGTGCAGTCGGAGGTGTCGGTTTCCGTCCCGTCGAACTGCCGAACCCGCAGGGTTATACGGGTAAGACATCTATGGAATAAAACAACCCGTGAAGTTCAGTTTTATTTAACTAGTTTAGACTGTGATGCTCGTAAACTAGCACGAGCTATTCGTTTACATTGGGGTGTTGAGAATAGTTTACATTGGACTTTGGACGTTACATTCAATGAAGATGCATGTCGTGTTCGTAATGGTCATGCTCCACAAAACTTGTCATTGCTGCGACGTATAGCACTTAATGCACTTAATTTAGAGCAATCGGTCAAGCGTAGCAATCGTCAGAAATCAAATCGAGCTGCTATGGACAATAACTATATGTTAACGGTTCTTACTGCTTGCTTATCTCATAATCATGAGACTTCTAAACCCGCTTGTCAATAGCATTTGAGATGCGCTTACCCTGTAGTTGGCGCCTGTTTATTGAAAGAATAGGATTGTAGTTTGGGCAAATGTGAACCATTGGTTCACAAGAAAATGTTTGACACTGCCTAATTAAAAAATAGACAAAAAGATAAAAAACAGATGGACAGGCGGGACGCCTATCCTACAGGTTTTCTGGAAAATGTATTAGTCGTTTTCTGGGAAAGTTTGAACTTTGCCGTCGGGACTGAAGATAGCACGAATGCGGACAGACTGCCCATTACGGTTGGGTGATACAAACTGTTCGCCAATTAATGGCATTCCTGTACGGTCAATGTAGTCGCGCGCTGCCTTGCCTAAAGGTAAAATACGTTCGATGGAACCATCAACCCCAAGCAACAAACTGTATTCTAAAGTTTGTTTTAAACCTTGCGGTGGTTGCCAACGTGCGCGTAATGCAGTGCGGGCTTCTGCAATTTGAGGTGTATCAAAGATATTGTTAGTAGCAGTAGTTCTATTACTAGCTGTAGCTACTTGTCTGGAACCATCACGAGCTTCGCGCAAACGGCTTAATAATGGACTACCTCCATCGTTAGAAGTTCGGTTAGTCGCTTTTGGTGGAGTTGCAGGACGTGGTTCTTCTAGCGTTGTTGGTAGCGATGATATCGACGGTAATGTATCTGTTGGAGGTGATGTTGAAAATGATGTTGAAGGCAGGCTGCTAGATGATATATTTCCTCTTGCACTAGCAGTTGTTTTAGGCTTATTTGTCTGTGTAGTTCTCGTAGTGATATTTGGTGGCTGCAATGCTATCGAGTCTGGTAATTTGATTGAGGGTGTTTTACCCGTCGAAGTTGTAGGAACTTTAGGATTTGCTGCTTCTGGTATTGTAAATGTACTTCCCGATGGTAAGTTGGTTGGGAAATTAAAGTTAGTTCCTGACTGCCCTGCTGTCGGCGCCCCTAAGTTTGAAGGTAACTGTGTTGAAGTTTTGGGTGAGCCTGCTCCTGTTACGCCGGGCAAAGTTGGTGTATTTAAATTAGCGCCTGGAGTTGGCACAACATTCGGAACTTGTAAATTAGCACTACTAACTGAATCAGATGGAGGAGTAGGTAGTCCTGTTATTGACGGCAGAGTATCGAGTGGTGTTTGTAACAGTGTTGGTGTATTTGCAGGTACAGGTAATGGAGTTTGCAGCGCTATTTTTTCTTCTGGAGCTTTTGCTGCTGTTTGTTGAGACTGCTGATTTCGCGCGCGGTTTGCGTACTGCAATGTAAAGGGTGTTAAACCTAACGCTAAGGCAACAACTGCTGCAATTGGCGCCCAAGTTGGAATTCGACTCGTAGTACTACGATGAGGGTTAAGATTCGGTAAAGCGACAACATCATTTGAGTACTCATCAAGGGCAGATGCTAAATCAAATAATTGTAATAAACTCAGCTTGACAAACCCGGATGAAAACCCAGAAGCAAGACTTCCAAGAAATAAATTATGTGATAGATATCCGCTAGGTTGTATATAAATATCGGATTTAGGAAACTCTGTATTGTTGGTATTATAGGGTTTTCCTAAAGTTGAGAGCCGCATCGAAGAATTATGAACATCTTGTGGCGCCTCAGTATTGTTAAAAGTTTGAGTCACATCGTCACTGTTGTTGTAACTCGACCAAAATTTATCAGGTTGAGCAAGCAAAAACTCTTGAACATAACCTGTCACTGCATAACATAAAGCTTCAAGTTGCTCACGATTGCCTCGAATTGCAATCCTCTGGTCTTCTGGTAGTCGCGGGTCATCAAAGCGAAGCTCGAAGCGAAGCTGCTTTAGAACTGATTTACCCATCCACTGTGACAATGGTGAGGAAAGTGCGCTTACTTCAAGGGTGCAAGTCGGCGGTGTATAGCGACGGATGACAGAATTTGATAGAGGCATAGCAAAAAATGCAATGGGGACTATGAATTTTGAATTTTAGATTTTAGATTTACAATTTTTTATTGTGCTTGTTCATACAATCTAAAATCGCGCTGCTTCTAAAATCTAAAATTTTGTTGAACGGTCAATAAGCGCAAGCCAAAGACGGCGATGTCCACCAGGACCGCTATAAAATAGTAAATCAACTAGCAATTTCAGCGCCAAGCGGGTAAGTAAATCTGTGGATATTGCCCCGTCTTCCTCCATCCGCTCTTGGTAAGTGTTGCAAAAAGCATCAATATAATCTCCCAATAGGGCAGAAGTATGAGGTTCACGGTTTGTTTCTGCCATTTGTTCAAGTAAGCTTACAGCACGCCGAATCAATTCTTGGTGTTGTTTTGCCAAATGACAAATAATCAGAACTAGTGAACGCGCTTCTTCGACATCAAGCTTTTTCCGTCCTCCAGTACCTTTACGTAGTGGGTTGGACTGACGTAGGCGCCACAGCGCTACACGGTCTGGCACTTTCGACTCTAAACCCAAGTCAATGGCAGCAGTAAGCATAGCTTCAGAGCCAATGCCAGTCAACGTTTCTAGCGCCAACAATACTAAGTCCAATTGGGCTTTAATATTGTCCCACTCTACGGAGTTGGGGGCACCTATTTGGGTTAAGTCCTCCCACTGTGAAGTCGGATTTGGAGAATTGGCGGCAGGTTGCATAACTTTTAGCATAGGTGATCGGGCTGGTAGGGCTATTGCTGTTACCCATTTTGAAACCAGACTCTCGGCAGTTCAGATTGGTTTCCCCCCTCTAAAGTACAGCCAAGTGTCCATTTAAGCAATTTGGACAACAGCGTTTGTCATGAATGTCTTAACTCTAAGACGAAAACAAGAGTCTGTAAAAGCACTGGTAAAAAGATTTATCCTGCGTTTATAGTCATGAAAACGGGATAGGGGTCTATGCATAGTATAAGCAAATGCCAGCACGTAAGTACAAAATTGTCTACCGCCTCAATGCCTGATTGTAATGAGTAGGGTGTGTGACGCTATAACAATCTAAAAACAAAGCGCAAGCATTCTAGCGTCACGCACCTTACTAACAGTTAATAGCAAACTTTATAAAGGCAAAAAATGTTACTTTTGACAAGTCCTTCCAGAAATAATTTTTTGTCAGCAAATCTTTATTTAGAGTGCTGAGTTATGAGTGCTGAGTGCTGAGTTATGAGTGCTGAGTAGTAACTTCTAACTCCTAACTCGTAGAGACGCGATTAATCGCGTCTCTACTACTAACTTCTAACTTCACTCAGCACTCAGCACTCAGCACTCAGCACTCAGCACTCTTTAAACATAAGCAATAGTAACACCAGTGCCACCGTCTGCTTGTGCTGCGGGTTCAATTCGCTTGACTCTTGGGTGTTGCTTTAAGTAAGCATGAACGCCTTCACGCAGTTTACCTGTTCCGTGTCCGTGGATAATCCATATTGGTCCGGCTGCTTCTGAAATTCCTTTATCCAAAATTATCTCGGCATCAGATACTCTTTTTCCACGTAGGTCGAATGTATTTTTGGAAGTGCGAATGTTTGGCGCCTCTTGTGGGGGTGGTTCAACAGGTGCCCCACTTGTGTTACGTGTTTGTTTGACTGCTGGCTCGACTTTTTGACCATCAAGAGATTCAATGTCAGAAAGCTTTACAGTCATTTTCATAATGCCAAAACGAACATTTAACTCCCCGTCAGAGTCGGGTGCTGTTATCACCTCGGCAGTTTGTCCCAACTTGGAAATGCGTATGCGGTCGCCGACTTTGGGCATAAACCCAACCTTCGGTTTTTCAGTAGCTCTTGCTGATATAAATTTGTCAGCAATTTGATTCAAGTTGCTTGTGGCAATTTGAGCATCTTGTGCAGTTGGGGTGCCTTTTTGTAGGCGCCGAATGACTTGAGCTATTTCACCTTTGGCTTGAGCTATAGCTTGTTGTACAGCAACTTCTTGCTTTTCCTTTAAAGATTTTTCGCGTTCTTCTAAAGATGTAGCTTTTTCTGAAACTTGTTTATATAAAGTTTCTGCTTGCTGTAATAACTTTTGAGCTTCAGCAGAAGAAGTTTCTTGGCGCCGACGCTGTGCTTCTAACCCTGCGATAACAGAGTTTACTTCGTCGTTTGCACCCCCTATTTCTTGCCTCGCAGCTTCTACCACTTCAGCTTTTAAACCTAAACGACGGGCAATTGCAAGCGCATTAGAACGTCCGGGAATTCCCCATAATAAACGGTAAGTTGGAGACAGTGTAGCATCGTCAAATTCCACCGAAGCATTTTCAAACCGTTCATCTTCATACTTAAGCGCTTTAAGTTCGCCAAAGTGTGTACTTGCCATCGTTAACTGTGCATGGTCAGCAAGATACCTTAGCAACGCTATCGCTAAAGCACTTCCTTCTGCTGGGTCTGTTCCGGCGCCTACTTCATCTAGAAGAATAAGTGATGAGTGCTGAGTGAGTCGTGCTGAGTGAGTCGTGCTGAGTTCGTTTAAAATTCGACTAATACGGCGAATGTGTCCCGAAAATGTTGATAGGCTTTGCTGTAACGATTGTTCGTCGCCAATGTCAGCTAATATCAAGTCGAACCAAGGTAACTCCACAGGTTCACGCGCGCTCACAAACATTCCAATCTTCGCCATTAATGCAGCAAGAGCCAGAGTTTTTAGTGTTACTGTTTTTCCACCTGTGTTAGGCCCTGTAATTGTAACAACGCGCGTTTCGGGCTGTACAAGTAAATCTACTGGAACTACAGCATGTCCCTGTTCGTGCTGATGTTGCCACTCTAACAAAGGGTGACGTAATTGTCTGAGGGTAATTTTTTCTTCTTCTGGTTTAATAAAGCGCGGTGGGTTGGCTTTGAGCCAATAACCGTATCGTGCTTTTGCCGTTGCTAAATCTAAAGTCGTAACAATTACGAGTAACCTTTCTAAATCTGGTTGTATAGTAGCAACTTGCTGAGTTAAATCGCGCCGAATAGCTTCTTCTTCAATTTCTTCCTTGCGAGTGAGTTGTCGCAGTTGGTTTCCCATCGGTACAACTGAGTTTGGTTCAACGTACAACGTCAAACCACTCGTTGAAGTATCGTGAACAATACCTGGTATCGCGTCTTTGTGGGATGCTTTAACAGGGATAACAAATCTATCACCACGCTGAGTAATAATATTTTCTTGAAGTGCGTTCGACTTGACTTGTATAATATTGTGTAACTTTTGATTAATTTGACTGCGGGTTTTACGTAAATCGACGCGAACATCAGCTAGTTTTTGACTCGCACGGTCAGTAACTTGTCCACGCTCGTCTATACAGCGATGAATTTCCTGCTCAACTTCAGGATAAGTTCGTAACTCAGAAACTAAACTAGTTAATACAAGTAAATCTTCGTGGTTATCTATTACACGTCGTAAATTACGTGCCCCAGATAAAGTTGTAGCAATTGCTAAAAGTTCATCACCAGCTAAAATACCTTGGAGTTGCGCGCGTTCTAGAGAATCCCCAATATCTTGAATACCATCGAACGGCAAGCCATTAGAAATACGGCTTTCAAGTTCGTACACTTCTTTGGTTTGCGCCAATAATTCTTCACTTTCGGCTTGGCTCGTTGGAATTGTAATGTGTCTCGATGCGACAGCACCTAATTTAGTGGCAGCAAAAGTTGACAAGTGCTGGCACAAGCGTGACCATTCTAGTAGTTCTAGGGTTTCAGATTGAATCAAGGGAATCAATTAGTGATAAAAAGTTTTAAGTTATATTAATAATCTTAGCGATTTTAAGGGATTCGCGCTCACAGTTTGATGATTTTTAACGAGAACTCGTGGAGAAAAAAGTAGGTAGAAGTACCTCAGAATTTGCTAACCTAGCTTAAACAGAATTGAGAACATAAAAGGCGTGGACATTCAAATAGGGCGGGGGAAAACAGCTCGTAGAGCATATGGCATCGATGAAATTGCTCTAGCCCCAGGTAATCGAACACTCGACCCAAGTTTAGCGGATACCAAGTGGCAAATTGGTAATATCGAGCGGGAAATTCCCATTATTGCCAGCGCTATGGATGGTGTTGTCGATGTGCGTATGGCTGTTGGTTTGTCAAAGTTGGGTGCTTTGGGGGTAATTAACCTCGAAGGCATTCAAACTCGCTATGAAAACCCAGAGCCAATTTTAGACCGCATCGCGTCTGTTGGTAAAGATGAATTTGTAGGGCTAATGCAGGAGCTTTATGCTGAACCTATAAAACCTGAATTGATTACGCAAAGAATTAAGGAAATTAAACAGCTTGGTGGTATTGCTGCTGTTAGCGCTACTCCAGCAGGCGCCAGTAAGTTTGGTCAAGTCACAGCGGATGCAGGCGCCGATTTATTTTTTGTACAAGCAACAGTGGTGTCAACTGCCCACTTATCGCCAGAATCAATAATACCACTTGACCTAGCAACTTTTTGTGCCGAAATGCCAATGCCAGTTTTACTAGGCAACTGTGTAACTTACGAAGTTACCCTTAACCTAATGAAAGCTGGTGCGGCAGGCGTACTAGTTGGTATTGGTCCGGGCGCCGCTTGTACATCGCGGGGAGTTTTGGGTGTAGGTGTTCCTCAAGCAACCGCAATCGCTGACTGTGCTGCTGCACGTGATGACTTCTTTCAAGATACTGGTAAATATATACCAGTAATTGCAGATGGGGGATTAATCACAGGTGGTGACATTTGTAAATGTATTGCTTGCGGTGCCGATGGTGTGATGATAGGTTCGCCTTTTGCGCGCGCAGCTGAGGCGCCTGGACGAGGTTATCACTGGGGAATGGCAACACCTAGTCCTGTGTTACCTCGTGGTACGCGCATTAGTGTTGGGACTACCGGAACCTTAAAGCAAATTCTGACTGGACCTGCTGCACTGGACGATGGCACTCATAATCTTGTAGGAGCTTTAAAAACTAGTATGGGCACTTTAGGCGCTAAGAATATCAAAGAAATGCAACAAGTAGAAGTAGTAATCGCGCCTTCACTACTCACAGAAGGTAAAGTCTACCAGAAGGCACAGCAGCTTGGTATGGGTAAATAAGAAAGTGGAAATTTACACTTCTTTATTGAAGCGGCAATAAATTTTTCGCCGTTGTGTGAAACAATTGCTGGAAAAATCACATATCTCGCTTACAATGGAGAAAGCGGAGACGCATGTTTCCGTTCACTCCTCACACCACACTCCGCCCGGACTATATGTTCGGGCGGTTCCTTTTTTAGGGTAGGGGGAAAGATATAAAGAAATTCTTTAATTAAGTCGTATGTAAATGTATATTCACAACTCCGCTCCCAGTGTCTGCTTGCTGTGGTAGAATTTTCACAAAAATGAAAACAATGTATTAGGCAAAGGTTGAATGCATGTCAGCAGCCGCACAAGTTACAGACTCTAGTTTCAAACAGGAAGTCATCGACAGCGAAGTTCCTGTTCTTGTTGATTTTTGGGCGCCTTGGTGTGGTCCTTGCCGCATGGTCGCGCCAGTTGTCGATGAAATCGCTGCTCAGTATGATGGACAACTCAAGGTAGTAAAGGTTAATACCGATGAGAATCCAAATGTTGCTAGCCAATATGGTATCCGCAGCATTCCGACTTTGATGATTTTTAAAGGCGGGCAAAAAGTTGATATGGTGGTCGGTGCCGTTCCGAAAACTACGTTAGCTAATACTCTGGAAAAATATCTTTAGATTTGTTTAATATTTCATTCATTTGAGAGGTGAAGCGCGCATAACCTCTTGTTCAAATTTTAGATGCGCGCGGCATGGCGTTTTCTATTCTAAACAAGCGTGAATTTTGAGGTAAATCAATCCTTCATATTCTGTCAAATGACTATTTTCCCACCCTACCCGTGTGTAGAGGTGGGTTTCTCAATTGTGTAAGGTACGACAATACAATCACAAATAGCGAGAAGCGCTTTATAGTGGAATGGCTAATATGTTCCGCAATGCGGATAATGAAGTGTACATCAAAGTTTAAGTAAATATAAAGCTGAAAAGCAGCAGTTCTCATGACCTCCAAAGCTTCGTTTGATACATTAGACACTATAAAGGCTGATATTGCCGAATTGATTGAGCGTTTACCAACTTTAAAAAATCGGCAATTTATCCAGCAGGCACTAAACACAATTTTACGTTTAGCTGATACTGAAGTTGAACGCCTTGACTGGAAAATTTTATCGTCAGCTTTAGCTGATATGCAACTTGGATTTCAGTTATTTTACGAATATAGACATGTTCGTAAAGTTACTATTTTTGGCTCCGCACGTTTGGCGCCTGAAACTCCAGAATATAAAATGGCGAAAGAATTCGCGCAGCGCGTAACCGATTTAAATTTTATGGTTATGACAGGTGGCGGCGGTGGTATCATGCAGGCAGGTCACGAAGGAGCAGGACGCGAAAATTCATTTGGCTTAAATATTCAACTTCCTTTTGAGCAACAAGCAAACCCATATATTGAAGGTGACCGGAAATTAATTCATTTCAAATATTTTTTCACTCGCAAACTGTTTTTGCTTAAAGAAAGCGATGCGATAGCTTTGTTTGCTGGTGGTTTTGGAACTCAAGATGAAGCGTTTGAGTGTATGACTTTAAGTCAAACGGGTAAATTCGGCCCTGTACCTCTAGTACTAATAGACCATCCGGGTGGTGACTACTGGCGGTGTTGGAGCGAATATATTGAGAAACATCTTTTACAAACTGGCTTGGTAAGTCCAGATGATTCCAGTCTATACACCATCACTGACAACTTAGATGTAGCCTGTGATGCAATTACGCGATTTTATCAGGTTTACCATTCGAGTCGTTATGTTAATAACAGGTTAATAATTCGACTCAAATCAGATTTATCTGAGCAAGCACTTGACCAACTCAACACCAACTTTAGCGATATCCTGGTTCGAGGTAAGATAGAAAGAACACAACCATTGCCTCAAGAAGGACAAGACGATACCGTAGATTTACCTAGATTGATTTTAGACTTTAACCAACGAGACTTGGGAAGGCTTTATCAAATGATTGCCGCTATCAACAAAATCGGTAGACCATCTCCTGAAGATAGAGCGCATCCAGAGCTAAAGTAATCTACGCTATTTTTTATTAATTTTGATCGATTCGTGTAGCATAGGCAATCGGCGCCTGTGCTACCCTAATTAATTTTTACTTTATTGAGATCATGGTCTATTGTCATAAAATTCGAGCTATTGTTATGTATTTATCAGGTGAATGCACGGCAATATTAAGGGCACTTGCACTTCTAGGCGCCCTTATAACAAGCTGTATTGATTAGTAGTTATATTGATTAAAAGCAATGCCCAAGGCACAATAGTTGCAGGTGGGCACTGCCGTTTGCTTTTAAAGCTTCTGTTTAAGATTGTTGTTGAAAATGCGATAATAATTCTTCGCGGCTATTTTGGTAGATTAAATCCATATACTCCTCTGCAGATAACTCTACTAAGTTAGGAATAACAGCTTCTAACGCTGCATCTAATTTTCCAAACCGCAAGTTGAGAAGCTTTGTAATTGCTGCCTGTCGTTCTACTTGTACTCCTTGGAGTAGTCCTTCTTGTCGTCCTTGTCGTTGCCAACTTGTTACAATTTCCATATATGCCTCCTCGGTAACTAATCCCATTCTACTGATTTCGGCATTAAACGCTTTCTCCTCCGTTCCATTCAGGTCTAAATACACATCTACAAATCCAGAAATTAGCTGCATCCGCGCTGGGTCTAGTTGTAAAGTTGTTAGCAATCGTAAACACTCTGCTTTTACCTTCGGTCGTTGCTTGACTGGAATGTTCATTTTTGACATCAGCGCTGCTGCGACTGGATTTTGATGTTTTAAATATTTTCTCCAGTTGAGTCGGTTTAATTGAATTGCTGCAAACTCAAATCTCAGCACATTTAAATCTGGAAAAGTGAGACGGTAAATTTTTGGTTGTGGTATTTTTGGTTGGTCAAAGGAGAAAATAACTATTGGATAAATTGGTAAGTTATACTTCTCCAACAGCCGAGCAAAATATATAAACATACGTTTGGCAAAATCTTCCTGTGAGTAAGATTGAGCCTCAATGTGTATCAAAAAGTATGTTTCTTGCTGTTTATATTTCACTTTTACCAGCAAATCTATCAGCTTTTTCTCTCCTGCCGTAACATCGGTCAGCACTAGTTCGGGCAGAAATTGAATGTTATCTCTATCAATTTCGCGCGCTATTTGGGGAAAAAATAAATCAAGAAATTCCAGAAAGAATGTTGAGATTAACTCCTTAAACAAACGCTCATGGTCTATTGCCATAAATTCTCGTGCAAAGTTTTGAAGCTTATTTTTTTGAAGCTTCTCTACTTTTACACTTAGGCGTGTATTTGTGTCAAGGTATTATCTAAAATTTTTTGGCTTAGTCTACTTTGTAGTTCGGCTCAAGATTTTCGGCTACTCTACTCAAGTACTTGGATGCCATGCGTCTTGGCTCATATACGCCGTTTTCCCATTCGCTAACTGTTTGCTGACGAACACCTAACTCCATCGCGAACTCTACTTGTGTAAGTCCCATTTTTTGACGCAGGGCTTTTATTGATTCGCTGTTCCATTTGACTGTATCAGCTACAGCCTCTGCTTTTACAGCTTTAACTTTGTAAGTACTACCTGGTTTGCTAAATGTTATTTTTTGTTCTTCTAAGTTAATTTTTTTAACATGATAGCCCGCTTCCATCCAAGAAATGGATTGCAATGCTCCTTTGCTACGATTTCCCCACCATTGACGTTTGCTACGCGCGGAGTCGGGAAGTGTATCACCCATTATTTCTTCAATTTCTGTAAAGGTAAGGGTAATTTCAGCGGCATTGCTTTTTTCAAGGTATTTTTGAAGTGGTTGATATTTACTTTCTCCTGTCACGGGCGCCCTCGCAATCCGTTTATATATTTATAGTTTATTATCTGTAAAATTAACACGTTACAGTAGAGACGTTACATGTAACGTCTCTACATTTGTTTGGGGATTTAGCTTAATACCCAGTTTACTAATGTACGGACACCAAAACCTGTGGCACCTGAACCATTGTAACCGTTTTCTTTGTCAGCCCAAACTGGACCTGCGATATCAAGGTGTGCCCAAGCGGGTGTTTCTTTGACAAATTGTTTGAGGAATAAAGCTGCGGTAATAGAACCACCGGGTCGAGGGCCAGTATTTTTCATATCGGCAATACCAGATTTTAGACCTTCAAAGTACTTTTCTTCCATTGGCATTCGCCATAGTTTCTCACCCGCAGTTGTAGAAGCTTCTTCTAACTGTTTGGCTAAATTATCGTCGGGTGTGAATAACCCAGCAATCTCATCACCCAAAGCAATTACACAGGCGCCTGTTAATGTTGCCAAATCAACAATTGCCTCAACTCCCAACTTATCGGTATAAACTAATGCGTCGGCAAGTGTCAAACGACCTTCGGCATCAGTGTTATTGACTTCGATGGTTTTACCGTTGGATGCAGTTAGAATATCACCTGGATGCATCGCGCGTCCACTAATCATATTTTCGGTGACAGCGGAAATAAAGTGAACTTCCACATCTGGTTTGAGTTGTCCAATAGCTTTCGCGGCGCCTAATGTTGCTGCGGCGCCACCCATATCGATTTTCATCGTTTCGATACCACTACCCATACCTTTAATATTCAAACCACCTGAGTCAAAGGTTAAACCTTTACCAATAATTGCTAACTTACGCTTGGGAGTGCCAGCAGGTTTATAAGTCAGGTGAATAAACTTGGGTGGTATTTCCGATGCTTGGGCAACACCTAAAAAGGCGCCCATACCAAGCTTTTCACACTCTTCTTGTTCTAGAATTTGAATTTGTAGCCCGTGGTCATTGGCAATTGTTTGCGCGGTTTCTGCCATTGTAATTGGTGTTACCGCATTTGCAGGCGCCGCAACTAGTTGACGAGCTAAAACAACTCCTGAAACTATTTGGGAAGCGCGTTCTATCGCAGCTTCTTGTCCACGCAACCCCAGTAAATCTACTGTCTCGATTTGTGGTCCTTTGTCTTCTGGCTCTGATTTGAAACGAATATCTTGATAAAGCGCTAGCTGTACACCTTCGCTAATAGCTTGTGTACTGTTAGCAGCGTCATCATTAACGATAGGCAAACTAATACCAAGAGTTTTACACTTTTGTTTTTTTGCCAAACGCGCAACCGATGCTGCCGCACGTCGCAGTGATTCAAATTTAAGCGTATCGGGTTTACCTAAGCCTACAAGTATAACTTTACGTACTGGACTTCCTGCACCAACGCGCGTAACGGCAGTACTACCGAGTTTACCCTTAAATTCTTCTTCAGATATTAGTTCTTTTAATACACCAGCAAACTTCTCGTCCAAAGCCGCTAAGTCACCAGTTAATTCTGTAGCCTCTTCAAATAATCCGACAGCTAAACCGTCCCCTGTCCACTCTAACAGTGGCGTATTCGTTGCTCGAACTTCCATTTTTGGACTCAACTTAAACTTTCATGTACCAGTATTGCTTAAAAATTCCCTTTTCTGCTTGTACCTGGAGAGGTTTTTAGCTTTAGAATGCAATAAAAAAAGGGGTCTACCCCTTTTTGCGAATATTATCGATAATATTAATTATCTATTCTATTCTTCTAAAGCTGAGGGAACTTCTTCTTCAATAGAGTCAGGAATTTCTTCCTCAACTGCCGGTGGAATTTCTTCCTCAACTGCTGGTGGAATTTCTTCAAGCACAATTCCTGACTCTACAGAAGTTACTGCCCCATTACCATTACCGTTAACATTACCTTGCTGTTTAGCAAGCATTTGCTCGCGATACTTAGCTGCCATTTCTTCAGCTTTATCGTATACCAAATCCCGGTTTTTAATCATGTCACCGGGTTCTGGTTCAAGTTGCTTGGTTGATAGCGAAATTCTGCCGCGTTCTGCATCTAAGTCAATAATCATGACTTTAACTTCATCATTGACATTGAAGACACTATGCGGTGTATCAATATGCTCGTGTGAAATTTCTGAGATGTGCAGCAAACCACTGACACCACCAATATCTATAAACGCACCGTATGGCTTGATACCACGTACCGTTCCAATGACGACTTCGCCAACTTCAAGACGGTTCATCTTACGCTCAACCAGCGCACGACGATGCGATAGTACTAAACGATTACGCTCTTCGTCTACTTCGAGGAATTTTAATGGTAGTTCTTCACCTACCAACTCTTCTTTAGGTTTACGAGTGCTGATGTGAGAACCTGGGATAAATCCACGCAGTCCTTCGATTCGCACTAAAGCACCACCACGGTTGGTAGCAAATACTCCGGAACGAACAGTCGCATCTTCAGCTTGCAACTGGCGTACCCGCTCCCAAGCGCGCATGTATTCAATACGACGAATCGAGAGGGTCAATTGCCCGTCTTCGTTCTCGTCGGTTAGAATAAAAAATTCTCTAGTTTCGTTTGATTGTAAAACTTCTTCCGGGGCATCAACCCGGTTAATTGACATTTCCTGAATAGGTATATATGCTGCTGTTTTTGCACCGATGTCAATCAGAGCGCCGCGCGGCTCGATACTAAATACTGTACCGGGTACGATGTCACCTGGGCTAAAGTGGTAATCGTATTTGTCTAATAATGCGGCGAAATCGTCGTGAGTAAATCCTATTTCAGCAGTAGCGGTTGATTTCTGATTGACCATGCTAATTGTTTCCTGGTGTTAGTCTCCGTAATTTTCTTGCCTCCTAGCGATGTACATGCAAGCGCCTGCCTGACAGTCCACACCTACATCTTTTTTCATGCTAGCGCAGAAAAGTTGATTTTTTGAGTCATCAACTTCCAAATAACAGATTATATCAGATATCTGCTTGCCAGGTAACAGGGATTGCCAATCACTTTACTTAATTTTAGGCACAGGTGTTTAAATCAAACAACCGCTAATACCTATAACGATACTAGCGGCTGTAATAGATATTTTGCAATCAAACTGTTCGGTTTTTGATTCAATTCAATTAAACACTTCCATCTGAAATTGAAATTATTCTTCTTCCTTCTCAATACGGGGAGGTTCGCGGAACGCAATCGCAAAGAATAAGGTTCCGATTGCGAGAGTGAGAATTAGAATGTACGCAATTGCTTCCATATCAAAACTTATTGCTCAGTTTAGTAAGTTAATACGCGCTCCGGTAGAGACGCGATTAATCGCGCCTCTACTGTGTTATATATTATACAGCTTCCTTCCGGCGGGTTGTTTTGTCACCCACTTTTTGGAATCTACCCCATTCGACTTGCTCTTCCATGTCAGCTTCAACACCAGCAAATACGTCTCGGTAAATTGTCCGGGCGCCGTGCCAGATGTGACCAAAGAAGAATAGCAGTGCGAATACTGCGTGTCCGAATGTAAACCAACCGCGCGGACTGGTACGGAATACACCGTCAGAGTTCAAGGTTTCACGGTCGAATTCAAAGATTTCGCCACCTTGAGCTTTACGAGCATACTTCTTAACGTCAGCGGGGTCATCAAAGCTTTGACCACCTAAGTTACCACCGTAGAAATTAACGGTTACACCTGCTTGTTCAAAACTGCTTCTAGATTCTGCACGACGGAATGGAATGTCCGCGCGCACTATATTATCCTTATCAGTCAGAATTACTGGGAAGGTTTCAAAGAAGTTAGGAAGACGACGTACTGTCAATTCGCGACCTTCAGCATCTTTGAATACTGCGTGGCCTTGCCATGATTGGGCGATACCGTCACCCTTATCCATTGGACCTACACGGAACAAACCACCTTTTGCAGGGCTGTTTCCAACGTAGTCGTAAAACGCTAGTTTTTCTGGAATTTGTGACCATGCTGCATTCAGACTGGCGCCACCATCAACACTTTCTTGGACACGACGGTTAATTTCTTGTTTGAAATATCCTTGGTCCCACTGATAGCGAGTTGGTCCAAATAGTTCGATTGGTGTTGTGGCGTTACCGTACCACATCGTACCTGCAACTACGAATGCAGCAAAAAATACTGCTGCAATACTTGAAGAAAGCACGGTTTCAATATTACCCATCCGCAACGCTTTGTAGAGGCGTTCGGGTGGACGTACACTCAAGTGGAATAAACCAGCAATAATACCAACTACACCCGCAGCAATGTGGTGAGCAACTACACCACCTGGATTAAACGGGTTAAACCCATCAGGTCCCCATTCAGGTGCCACTGGTGCGACGTGACCCGTTATTCCATAAGCGTCAGAAACCCACATACCTGGCCCAAACAATCCGGTGAGGTGGAACGCACCAAAACCGAAGCAGAGTAAACCAGATAAGAACAAGTGAATACCAAACATCTTTGGTAAATCAAGCGCGGGTTCGCCAGTGCGAGGGTCTTGGAAAAGTTCTAAGTCCCAGTAAACCCAGTGCCAAACGGCTGCTAAGAACAGCAAACCAGAAAGGATGATGTGAGCAGCTGCCACACCTTCAAAAGACCAAAAACCAGGGTCATAGCTGGAGTCTCCAACTACATTCCAACCACCCCAAGAACCTACTACGCCCAAGCGTGACATGAAGGGTAGTACGAACATACCTTGACGCCACATTGGATTAAGAACAGGGTCGCTGGGGTCATAAATTGCCAGTTCGTATAAAGCCATCGAACCAGCCCAGCCTGCCACTAGGGCTGTGTGCATCAAGTGTACAGAAATCAGCCGTCCTGGGTCATTCAAAACAACTGTATGTACCCGGTACCAAGGTAGTCCCATTGACTACGCTCCTCCTGAAGGTTTGTTTACAGAGTAATTTTTGAGATTTTGTTGTTATTGCAACTTGCGGTTTTCCACATCTAAGCCTTATAAAAGTAGACTGTGTGGAAAATTTGGCAATATATTATCTGACTACTTGGAGACGTACTCCCAGTGGTCTAAATTACCAGTGCAAAAATGAGAATGTTTTAAAAAGTGTAACTATTGATGGAGCTGTTTGCAAGCGGGGGGAGGGATGAAGAATGGGGGGAAAAGGGAAAGGGCAAAGGGCAAAGGGTAGGAAGTAAAGGAGGCAAGAGATAGGGAAAACGCGGAGAAGTCAAGGATAAATGAGAATACCTAAAATTCTGAACGAGTGATTTTTAAGAAATATTAAGATAAGTAACAATTGCTTAACATTATCCCCCTTCTCTTGCCCTCGCCCTTCCACCTCTTACACAAGCACAGCTTGGGAGTTTTGCATAGCACAACTTGTTTCAGCATGTCCAAGTCGCTCTAAAACTTGTTCAGCGGTGATTAGACGCTTGATAATAACTTGACCAATATTTTGGTTAGCTATGGTTTGGGTTGGTTTTACCTCAACAGTTATAACAGCATCTTCAACGCTCGTTAGCCACAAAACTTCGTTCTTTTCGACTAGACAAACACCTATACGTTCGATTTGTGGAGCGCGGCGCCATGCTGCAAATTGCCACAGTCCATCTGACCCCCATACCCTACCAACAGCCCAGCCTTCAGACAAAAAGAAGTATTTCACAGTAAGTATCTCTTTTTTATAACTAAAATTGCTGTTTATAGTAACGCAATATTTTCCAGCTTATCAGGTATATAAATTCGTTTTTAATTTTTGTTTATATTCTTTTTATCATGTGTTTGCAGCTACAAATATACTATGATGTCAATGTTATTTACTGTTGTAGATGTTATTTATATTTGTTAATTATAAAGTTTTATAGAACAGTCAAAACATTAATACTTATTTAATACCTAAAAATGGAAACACCTGAATGGCAATGCCATACTCTAAAATTTTTATGTATGATTAGTAAATTAATACACGTTGTAGGCGATAAACAAAGTGCCAGAAGAACGCCATACACCCGAAGAACTAACAAAGGTTCACGAGCAATTGTGGCAATGTGTCTTGCAATTTGGCAACATTACTGCTATGCAAGAGCGAAACCGCATTGCCCGTGATTTGCATGATTCTTTGGGACATGCGCTAACTGCTCTAAACATTCAACTTCAAACAGCGGTTACACTTTGGCAACTTAACCCAGAAAAAGCACAACGGTTTTTGGCGGAAGCAGTCCGCTTAGGTGGAGTTGCAACTAACGAAGTTCGCCAATCTGTATAAATGCTGCTTCTCGGTAAAGGAAATTGTTATACTCCTCATTCTTTTTACGTAGATTTTCAAACACCTCGGTAACAGAAAAAGCTGGTACTGCCTCTGGGATAAACGCAGGTTCTGTTTCTAGTTTCGGCGCCAGTAAAGGATTTATGCGAGTTTGCGTATAATCTCTGACCGAATTTATTGTTTGGATCAGAATCCTGGCTTTAGTTGTAACTCCATACTGCGCTCTTTGCTGAAGTACGGTTGATAAAGCGGCGCCGAGCGAGTTAGAACAATTGTTTCAAATTTACAATCACCAGCCCGCTTGTTTTAATTTGTCAATAGATAAAAATTTTGATTTGTTAAATGAGGAACAATATAGGAGTTAGATCGATTGAAACAAACAACACTTGACGCATTATTAAACGCTTACGCACAATTACACCAAATCGTTGAAGGGTTATATAATGCTCATGATGATGCGGTAGTAAATAACGATGACGAGCGTGCGAGCTTATTAGTTAGTAGAGCTAATAAAATATATGATGAAGTAGAAAATTTAGAAGTTATTATATCTCAGAACACAAGCAAGAATGAAAACAATTGAAGAAAAAAGAACTCGGATTAAAGAACTCAGCGAACTCGCGGTCAAATTGAGTAAAAAAGCGACTGAAGTATGTTTAACTGACCGAGAACAAGCTAAACATTACAGACAACAAGCAAGAGAAGCAGTTTCTCAATGTGAAGTATTGAGACAAGAAATTAAACGCCAACAAGCAGTCTAGCTTTTCGCAGTCTGTTTAGGAATAACCAAAAATTAAATATTTTGCCACTCACGAGCATCTATAAAACGAGATAAATGTCCGACATTAGTGGTTGCAATTATAACTTCATTGCCTTCATCCTTAAACAATAAAGCTTGAGCAGCTAAAATAACATCCCCATCAAGTGCGTCTGGTGACGCTGTTGGGTATCCCCCTTTTCGCGCAGTTGCCCATAGTTCTGCAGCTTTTAGCATCACCTCTGTGAACATATATACGATTTTATCGGCACCTTGGTAGCAAAATTTCCAATAAAGATTTACGCAAAACCCTTGATTTTTCAAGCTTTGAGCGGGAATGAATCAGCCCTGCCTTATTAAGGCAGTAGGGGGGATCGATTCTATACCTTGCAGTATTTAAACCACCTCTCCTTCACTGCGAATTAAATCTAAATAGGCGCCATCAACTTGCTTCACACGCAATTACAGTAGTGGCTAATTTACCCGAAAGAATATTGGCTAAAGTATCATTAAGGTGGATACGGTTACTAATTTCCCCTGCAAATCTTTGGTCGTAAAAGCTCACAGGTAGATGGAGAATATGCCATAAAAACTGACTCGACATTCCTACAGACAGCTTAATTTTCATTTGGCGTAACGACTGTAATTGTAGTAACGTCAAAAATCCCATGACTCCAGTTGTCAAAATAATTCCTAAAATCAACGGGGATAACCACTCTCGTCTACCTTCAATCAAAATGTTATCGACAAACACCTGGAAAATATATAACTCCTGCTAGCTTGGCTCCAGGTTCTTGTGCGTCTATATTGGCAATACGAGTTCCCGGCGCCATAACTTGTCCAGGGTTTACAACAAGTTCTAAAATGCGTCCAGTATAATTGCTTGTAATGTGACTATTATTATTTATTTGCCGTTCTAGTACCGCAATATTACGTTTTAATTCTAGAATTGCGTTTTGCCGCGCGCAGGTTGCTATTTACGCAAATTCGATTTTGCAGTGATTGTTATCTTAGTTGTATATTTGGAACTATTTTGGTTTGGCGCCAGACTATGGGAAGCACTGTGAAGCACGCTCAGTGCTTATTACGGTGGGTGTGCCATTCGGGCGCCAAAGTTGTAAAATGTCTGACCATCTAGTTTAAGCCACGTATAATATTAAGTTTATGTATAGGTTGGCACCTTTTATGCGACGTTTTGGTCGAGTCAAATTAGTTATCAGTTTGTTTTGTCTATGTCTACTTTTGGCTGTGGGTAGCGCGCTGAGTCCCCAATTCACGACTCCTGTATCAGCGTCGGATAGTCGTATTACTATTGGTACGACGAATAAACCTCGAACTCTTGACCCAGCAGATGCTTATGAAACCGGGTCACTGGGTTTAATTTATAACATGAGTGATAGGCTTTATACGTATAGAGTCGGAAGTACAGAGATTGAACCACAGCTTGCAACAAGTTTACCCAAGATTAGCGCTGATGGTTTGACGTATACTATGCCTCTACGTCAGGGAGTTGTATTTCACGATGGTACACCGTTCAATGCCAAAGCAATGGCGTTTAGCTTAGAGCGGTTTATCAAGAATGGAGGTAAACCAGCTTTTTTACTAGGGGATATTGTTGAATCTGCCACAGCTACAAGTGAGTATGAGTTAACGATTAAGTTAAAAAAACAATTTGCAGCTTTTCCTTCGTTGCTTGCTTTCTCAGGGGTATGTCCTGTTTCTCCTAAAGCTTATGAAATAGGTGAAGGTAAGTTTAATCCGAATACTTTTATTGGTACTGGACCTTATAAATTAGCAAACTTTGCTACTGATAAAATCCAGTTTGACGTTTTTGATAAATATTGGGGCAAAAAGCCATTAAATCAAGGTGTAACAATTCAAATCTTGAGTAGTGGAGTAAATATATATAATGCATTTAGGAAAAAATCGATTGACGTAGCAGGTTTATCGATGGATGCTGACCAAATTCGTAGCTTGCAAAAAAATGTTGAAAAAGGTGATTGGCAGGCAATTGCTAATAACGGTAACGTTACATCCTTTATGGCAGTCAACCGTAACCAAAAACCTCTCGATAACCCATTGGTAAGACAAGCAATAGCTGCAATGGTTGACCGCAGTATAACGTTAGAGCGGGTTAAGTATGGGCAAGGACAACCGCTATTTAGCATGGTTCCTAATACCTTTGATGTTTATAAACCAGTGTTTAAAGAGCAGTATGGTATCAATGGTAATCCAGTAAAAGCCCAACAATTGCTCAAACAAGCAGGTTTTACAAGAGAAAAGCCTGCCTCATTAGAACTTTGGTATCGTTCTAATGTTCCCACAACAGCTTTAACGGCAGTAGTTATCAAAGCTATTGCGAATAAAACAATGGATGGGTTGTTACAAATTCAAACGAATGGTATTGACTCTACCAGCTTTTATAAAAACGCTCCTAAAGGAGTTTATCCATTAAGTTTAGTTGAATGGTATCCAGATTTTCTTGACGCCGACAACTACGTTCAACCATTCTTACAGTGTGAAAAAGGTACACCAGAAAAAGGCTGTGAAAAAGGCGGTAGTGTTTCCCAAGGTTCATTTTACTATAACGACAACATGAACCAACTTATTGAAGCGCAACGCAAAGAACAAGACCAAGCAAAACGTAAACAAATATTCGCCCAAATTCAAGACATCCTTGCTAAAGACGTACCATATATTCCCCTATGGCAAGAACAAGATTATTTGTTTGCCCAAAACGGAGTTAAAGGTGTCAAACAAGACGCAAGCCAATTATTAATTTACAGCGGAATTACAAAAAACTAATGTCACGTTCAAAGGCTCTTACATATTATGTTGTGACGCGCTTACTACTGGCGCCGCTCCAAATACTAACAATTGTCACAATGGTGTTTTTGTTACTGCGTGCAACACCTGGCGACCCTGTTGATGCTATTCTTGGTGGTCGGGCGCCTGATAGTGCAAAAGAAGCAATGCGAAAACAATTAGGTTTAGATTTACCTTTGCCGTTCCAGTATCTCAACTACTTGGGAAATTTGATTTTCAAGTTGGATATGGGTAAATCTATATCAAGTCGCGGTAAAAGTGTTTGGGATATTATCGGTGAACACTTCCCCGCAACTGCTGAGTTAGCGGTATTTAGTATTGTTGTGGCATTACTTGTTGGTATTGCTGTTGGTACACTTTCTGCTTCACGTCCTGGTACTTCATTTGATATCGGTGGTAGACTATTCGGCATTATTACTTATGCTCTGCCAATGTTTTGGGCAGGAATGTTATTACAATTAATCTTCGCCGTTAGTTTCGATATACTACCATTAGGAAGTCGCTTCCCCGTAACTTTAGAGGCGCCTCCAAAACTCACAGGTTTGTATACTATAGACAGTTTACTAAGTGGTAAATTTATCGAGTTCTTTACAGCAATCAAATATTTGATACTACCAAGCTGTACCCTAGGAGTATTACTAAGCGGCATATTCGAGCGCATCGTTCGAGTCAACTTGAAACAAACCTTACAATCAGATTACGTAGAAGCCGCAAGAGCAAGAGGCATCCCCGAAAACAAGATTCTCTTTTCCCACGCTTTGAAAAACGCCTTAATTCCTGTTATCACCGTTTTAGGATTAACTTTTGCTTCGTTATTGGGTGGTGCCGTCCTCACCGAAGTTACATTCTCATGGCCAGGTTTAGCAAATCGTCTGTTTGAAGCCATCAACGAACGTGACTACCCAACCGTACAAGGAATTATGGTATTTTTCGGCACCATAGTAGTAATGGCGAGCATCAGTATCGACATCCTTAATGCCTATGTTGATCCTCGTATTCGATACTAATAGTTAACATACGTTGATTGTAGAGACGTTACATGTAACGTCTCTACATTTAATACACTGTCTCTTTATCAACCGCTTAAATGCTCGATTAAAGGAAGATGCAAAAACTAGGCTTTTCACTTGCTTAACTCATCCATTATTTGGTCAACTGTGCCACGAAACACTTTACCTGAGTCATACTCTGCCTGTGCTGAGGCAATATTAGCAGCAATTTCATCGCGGCTTCAAGATTGGGAACTCGGCTTATACAATCTAAATCAAATACGCTTATACAGCCTTCAAGCAAAACTTATTAATCAATCTTTGAATGAATCGCTTCGTAAAATTTCTTCAGAAACACTTATATTTTGTGTATCAAAATTGAATTTAGAACAGCTTGAAGAAATACGCTATACGTGGAAGGAGGGGATTGATTTATATCATAACAAAATATTCAATAATCCTGTGAATATTGTTTGCCGAGCTTTCTGGGAACTTAGTAAAATAGAACATGAAGATTATTATCACTGTAAATTTGAAAGTAAAGGATGTCTTTCAACAATAAGCGAGGCTTTTTCTATAATTTCTAATTTACCCTATGCACAAGAAATGGTTGCCCTAGCGAAAAATCTAAATGCTTGTTTAGAAGCAAAAGAATTAGCTACTATTGCTATGCTTCAAATACAAATCATGCCTAGTGGATCTTTGCTTTGCCCATATACTTGGCAAGCTTTAAGTTATTTTGAGCGGGTTATTAAAGATGCTCGCTTTGTTCAGCGTAGTATATCTGTCACAGCTAAATCTACTGCAATAAATCGAGCTTTAGAAGAATTAAGTAATATTCCACCTGAAATTGATAATCTATCTCAAGTAGAAAAACATTGTTTAGATGTTATAGGATTAATTGCTAGTAATTGGAAAAAATCTTTGTCAAGGGTAGTTGCTAAGTTAAAAGAAATTTCTATTCTTGAACCTGTTATTAATCCTTACATAGTTGGCGACCCAGTAGAAGGAAAATTATTTGTAGGACGAGAAGATGTGCTGAGGCATTTAGAAGAACTTTGGATTTCAGGGCATCAAGTACAATCAGTAGTAATTTATTCTCACCGACGAATGGGTAAAACTTCAGTCCTGCTTAATATTGCAAGTAGTCTAGGCTCAAGTGTACAGGTTGCTTATGTAAATCTTTTACGTTTGGGAGCGATTTCTGAGGGAGTGGGAGAGGTGCTGATGGCAATTACTGATGCAATTTCCGAAACTATGAACTTCCCACCTCCAGACGATGAAAAACTTATTAATCTTCCTTATCGCACGTTTGAACGTTACTTATTACAAATAAACGCTCAGTTAGAGAATCAAAGTCTTATTATTGCTATTGATGAATTTGAACAATTAGAAGAACTAATTACGACTGGTAAAATTCCACCCAATTTTATAGGATTTTTACGGGGGTTAGTACAAATGAGTCCCAAAATAGCTTTTGCTTTTGCTGGCTTGCATACCTTAGAAGAGATGACACAAGATTATTTTCAACCGTTTTTTGCTAGTGTCATACCCATTAGAGTTGGTTTTCTAACAACCGAAGCGACTTCTCAACTTTTAGTTAACCCTTCTGAACATTTTCCACTTACTTATACATCTGAAGCATTAGAGATGATTTATAATTTAACTGCTGGACAGCCTTATTTAGTTCAATTTTTAGGTTTTCAGCTAGTCCGTTACTACAATGACCAGGTTTTTGAGCATAAGCTTTCTCGCGAACCTGTTTTGTCATTTGAAGATGTGGAAACAATCATAAATAATTCTGACTTTTTCAAACAAGGAAGCTATTACTTTACTGGTGTATGGGGTCAAGCTTCACAAGGTGCAATAGGACAACAAAGTGTTTTGCGTATATTAGCTTCAAATCCAGAGGGTTTAAGCATAGAGAAAATTCGGCGCCAGGTTACGGATTTAGATGATGTTGCAGTTACATTTGCTCTAAATACGCTTCAGCGGCATGATGTAGTCGGACAAACCCAAGGACGTTGGCGTATTATTGTAGAGTTGTTTCGGCGCTGGATATTACAGTTCAGTAATAAGTAGGAAATTTGACACTTAACTAAACTATCATGTTTAAAAAGTTGCTAGCTAATAATTTAACCGTACCTTAAAACCCGCGCAATTTATCAGGGGATTGGTGTATAAAATTTATTGAGCTTCTAACCAAGGTTGTAAATCGTCTAAAGAATTAAAATCTAATAATGCCTCGCTCAAATTTTCAAGAGTTGGTAAGGGTAAACTCTCTATTTGCGCTCTCATTTCTTCAGATAGTGAGTTCCCAAATCGTTTCTTCAACTGGCGGAAGATAACCTTAGCAGCTTCTTCTTCTTGTGCTTCTTGATAAACTCGTGTTTGTTTTAACGTAATGCCTAGCATAGTATCTATATCCCTTCGACTCAAATTTTCAAATTTGTAAACCATTATTGATGTCACCATCTCTAATATAGCGCTACTCAATGCTGGAGATTCTTGCTGTGAGCGTTCCAGTAAATGCTTTGCCTCTACAGGCGCCACTTTTTCACTCAACGTAGTCAGCACCATTAAAGCCACATATATTGGTAAACTGCGTATATTTCCCAGTTTGTTCAAATATACTACATGTACTTGCCCGCCATTGAGGAACGAGCGATGTGGGTAAACACTGCTTTGCTCTACACTCTGCGATGGATAAATTACAACAGCTTGCCAATCACTAAATTTCGCACGGTTGCGGTAAAAATATTGTGAAGACTCGGCAAATAATCTCTCATACAACATTTCGTCCTTCTGAAACTGAACTTCACAAAAATACACAGTTCCAGGTTCTTTGGTTTCCGGTGGCAAGAATACACCATCTATTTCAAATTTTGGCTCCTTGACAACAACACAATCAAATCTGTAAGCTTCTGCATTTGCTGGCGCCGTTTTAAGTAGTTGGAATAGTGCAATTGGTGATTGTTGGAAAAGTTTGTAGAATACTGAATCTCGTTTCATTCTTCACCCCGATAAAATTTTTAGTGACTCAACAAAAGCTCAAGTTAACCTAGCTAAATACTTACAGCGCTTTAGTAAAACTAATATACTATGGTAAAAATGTTTGAATGCAAAGTTGCTATGACAGAATTTTTACTGGCACTAAAGAAATAAAAGGTTTATCTAAAGTGTGCTTGCAGGCACCAAAAATTAAATTAAACATATTGTGAGATGGGGTTTTGTGGGATGGGCATTCTTGCCCGTCCCTTGATTAACGTATGGTTAAGCTTAGTTTTACCTTTTGATTAAGTGTGAAATATGTTTGTACGTATATACTTATTTATATAATTAGGCTTTACTCTTAACTCATGCTAGAACCTGGAACTATTTTAGGTGGATGCTATAAAATCATTCGGCTTTTGGGTATTGGAGGATTTGGTGAAACTTATGAAGCAGAAGATTTAAAACGTTTCAACTGTTTGTGTGTTGTTAAAAGACTTAGACCACAAATCAACTTTTCTGTTTTGGAGATAACAAGAAAGTTGTTTGACCGTGAAGCTAGAACACTTCGCGAATTAGGTGATGAACACGAGCAAATACCTCAATTATATGCTTATTTTGAAGAAAACCAAGAGTTTTATTTAGTTCAAGAGTATATTGAAGGAGCTACATTAACAGATATTCTTTTGGAAAGAACGCTGTCTGAATTTGAGGTTATAGATTTCTTAAAGCAAGTTTTGAAAGTTTTAGATTTTATTCATAATCATAATAAACGTGTTATTCATCGTGATATTAAACCAGCAAATTTAATTAGACGCAGTAAAGATAATAAAATTGTTTTAATTGATTTTGGCGCCGTTAAACAAACATTTCAAGAAGCTTTAAGTGACCCAAGCACACTAGCTATTGGCACTCCTGACTACATGCCATTAGAACAAATTCAAAAAAGACCTTTGCCTTGTAGTGATATTTATGCTTTGGGTATTGTTGCCATTCAAGCTTTGACTCGTGTACATCCCGGAAAATTAACAAGAAATGTTGATGATAATATAAATAACTTATTTAATATAAATGCTTCAACTGGATTAAAAAATGTTTTAAATAATATGGTTCGTACTCAGTCAAGCCAAAGATATCAATCTGCATTTGAAGTCTTAAAAGCACTTGAACAGCTTGAACCTCAAGCGCAACAAACCAAACTTCCTGATATCCAAATTTCATCCAAAAAACCAAACCAAAAATTTTTAAGGTTTTTTAAATGGGTTTTAGCTGGTTTTGCGATTGTAAGTTTGTTTTCGATATTATCAGTTTTAGCAAATGATTCTCCTTTAGTTTGTATATTAAACAGCGTTCCTGAAGGCAACTTTAGCTATAGCGGCAGTACTACTTGGCAACTTTTTAGAGATGATGTAGAAAAAAGCATTGAAAATACTTGTCCTCAGTTTAAATTGAATTTTTCGCCTCGTCCGGGAACTGGGCCAGGTTCAGGATATGGAATTCAATTATTATTGAAAAACCAAGCTAATTTTGCCATTTCTTCTCGTAATGTTTCAGATGCAGAAAATAAACAAGCTCAAAATCAGGG
This sequence comes from Calothrix sp. CBUCES-K 9914, assembly GCF_059640475.1. NCBI lineage: Bacteria > Bacillati > Cyanobacteriota > Cyanophyceae > Nostocales > Calotrichaceae > Calothrix > Calothrix sp. CBUCES-K 9914. Next base: position 2,783 of record NZ_JBXXZH010000104.1, on the reverse strand, counting down.
AGCGATGTTAATAGAGGAACCTATTGCAATTGATGGAATTGCTGTTGGGGTAAATAAAAATTTACCAATTGATGCATTAACAATTAATCAACTTCGTGACCTTCTTACAGGTAAAATTATTGATTGGAATCAACTTGGTGTGTCAAACAGTTCAAAAATAAATAAAATAAATGTTTATGAAGGTAGCAATTCTAGTGTTAATGAAATATTAAAGCTAAAGGTTTTAGGAAATAATGAGCTTCGTGAAGATGTGAAAAAAATAGAGAATGCTCCAGGTATCACTGAAGGAATGATAAAGGTATTTCGTGATCAAAGTGGTCTTTTTATGGTTTCATCTGCACATTTAGCTCGCCAATGTCAAGGAAAAGCTCTAGCTATTGGTACAAACTCTTCAAATCTAGTATCTCCATATAAACAGCCACTAGTACCTTTAGCAAAATGTACACCCAAAAATCGAAATAAACCAAATGTTGCTGCTTTTAAAAATGAGACATACCCACTTACAAACCGACTGTTTGTCATTTACAATCAAAATAATCCAACTTCCAAGCAAGTGGGTACTGCTTACATCAAGCTACTTAAAACGGCGCCACGTCGAAAATTGATTGAAGAAGCAGGTTTTGTTGCAATATAAGGGTATGATTTACCAAGTACTGAAATGAACTCTAAAAATGCTATTGTAATCGGCGCCAGTATAGCAGGGTTACTCAGTGCGCGCGTTAGTAGCGAACATTTTGCTTCAGTGACGATAATTGAACGCGATAAATTACCGTTATATCCTGAAAAGCGTAGAGGTGTACCACAATCTGTACAGCCACATGTACTATTGACACGTGGTTATCGAATTCTTGAAGAGCTTTTTCCTGGTATTAGTGTAGAACTTACCGCAAAAGGAGCCCCTAAAATTGATTGGGTGCGCGAGTTTCATTACTTTACTCGTGGAAATTGGAGTCTTAACCCAGATATAGTTTCTGATATAACTTCCTTCACTTGTTCACGTCCACTGCTGGAATGGGCAGTTCGTTCTCGGTTACGCGAGATAGCAAATATCAAGTTTGTTGAAGAACACCGTGTTGTTGGTTTAATTGGTGACTCTGATAATATGCAAGTTACTGGTTTAAAAATACAGGATATAGCTAGCGGCAATATACAAGAATTATCGGCTGATTTGATTGTCGATGCAAGTGGACGCGCGTCAAATGCTTCGCAGTGGTTGAAGGAATTAGGTTTTGCCGTTCCAACAGAAACTGTAATTAACCCATTTTTAGGTTACGCGACTCGACGCTACAAACAACCTACTCATTTTACTGGTGACTGGAAGGTTATGCTAATTGCCCAACAGGCGCCTAATAATAAACGCTTGGGATATTTAGCTAAAATCGAAAATGGGGAATGGATAGCAACGCTTGGTGGTTATGGACACGATTATCCACCGTTAGATAATACAGGGTTTTTGGAGTTTGCTCAAACTTTGGGCAGTCCAGAATTTTATGAAGCGATAAAAAACGCAGAACCAACTTCACCTATATATGCTCACCGTGCTACCGCTAACCGTTGGCGCCATTATGAGAAAATTGAAATGCCAACTGGTTTTGTTGCTTTAGGTGATGCAGTTTGTGCGTTATGTCCTGTTTACGGACAGGGAATGACGGTTGGTGCTTTATCGGCTATGGTATTACGAGACTGGTTGCAAACAAATAAATTGGTAACATCACGCTTTCAACAACGGTTAGCTAAAAGTAACCAGTTCCATTGGATGTTGGCAACACAGCAAGATTCTCAGTTTCCCACAACATCAGGCGCCAAACCAGCTAAAACTAACTTTGTCCAGAAGTTTTTCGCATGGTACAACCAGAAGCTGATAGCGAATATCAATCTTGACCCAAATTTATATGCCTTATTTACTAAAGTCTCACATTTATTAAAATCACCACTCGCACTCTACCACCCAAAAATCATTCTACAGATTTTAAGAAAATCGACATAAACCTTTGTAGAGACGCGATATATCGCGTCTCTAACCTTGACACGTTTTATAAAAGTCGAAATATACTCTAAATGTACCCCTTATCAATGATGCATGAACTGGATTCCTTTACGAGAACGAATTGATACGCTACCCTTAGTTCTTGCTGGACCTATTCTACGACGAACTGACAACTATTCGGTTACTGTATGGATTGCTTTAAAGGAAAGTCGCACGGTAACTTTAGTAATTCTAGATACTAATAAAAATGCTTTAATTACCGTTAGGGAAAAGACTGTACAAATTGGTACTAATTTACATATTGTCGCTATTACCGCACAATCTAATTATTCCATACTTAGAAACGGTGAAAATTATTTATATAATTTAGCTTTTAATTCAGGTGAAACTTTAAATACTCCTGGTGTATTAAATACATCCGGTTGTATTTCAGATATTGCATATCCCGATGTATCTTCAGAATTTGATTTACCTTCGTTTGCACTTCCTCCTAATGATATAAATGATTTACGTATTATTCACGCTTCTTGTCGTAAGCTGCATGGTGAAAGCTTGGATGCAATGGCTTCCTTGGATAAAATTATACGTGAAGCTTTGGCAATTTCAGCAAAACAACGTCCTCATCAACTTTTCCTTACAGGTGACCAAATTTATGTAGATGACGTTGCTGATGCGCTATTATTTATGCTCATGGATGCAGCAGAAACACTGTTAGGATGGTCTGAACCTTTACCTGATGTCAAAAATACTGACGAGTTAAAACCCGGTCAACGTAACAATTTAGCTACAAATATTG
>NZ_JBXXZH010000103.1:0-30593 GCF_059640475.1 Calothrix sp. CBUCES-K 9914 | reverse complement strand
TGTGCGTAGTTCGGGTGTAAGTATCCCTTCGGGAGCGGAGCAAAGTAGACGTTCGTCTTCGACGACAATTTGGATATCTAGTTGGCGAAGGTAAGATAAAAATTCAACTGTATTCAAAACTCAACCTCATCTCGCTCGGTGTTGGTATCATAGGAGCTAATGCTTGCACGCATTTGAATATACTTGGCAAGACTTGCGATAGTCGGCGCCTCAAACAAGCTGCGTAAAGGCAAGTCTATATGAAAAATATCTCGAATTCGGGAAGTTAACTGAGTTGCTTTTAGTGAATGACCACCCAGTTCAAAGAAATTGTCATGAACTCCTATAGGTCGTTTTCCCATTGTTAAGATGTTTGCCCAAATTTCCACTAACACCTGTTCGACATCGGTCTGAGGTGCGATATAATTTTCTTCTACATTTAGATTGAGTGTATCTATCTTAGGTAAGGCATGACGATTTACTTTACCTGCTGGTGTTAATGGTAATGATTCCAATACTACGTAAGCTACTGGTATCATGTAATCTGGTAATTTTTGTTTGAGAAACGCGCGTAAATTGTTAGTTGTAACTTTTTGTTGGGGTTGGGGCACAATGTAAGCGACTAAATATTTATCACTTGGTATATCCTCTGTAGCAATAACTACTGCTTCTCTGAGTGATGGATGTTGATTTAGGAGGGTTTCTATTTCTTCTAATTCGATGCGGAAACCGCGAATTTTGACTTGGTTATCGATGCGACCGATAAATTCTATGTTGCCATCTGGTAAATATTTTCCTAAATCACCCGTTTTATAAATCCCACCATTCCCACCATTCCCACCATTCCCACCATTCCCATACCCTTGAAGGGTGGGGCTATACGAGCGAAGCCCGCCTTCGCGGGCTAAGAATAAGGTTTTTGTTGAATTTATATAGCCGCGCGCTAGTCCATCACCACTTATATATATTTCTCCGGTTACGCCGATGGGGACGGGTTGTAAATTTAGGTCTAATATATATATTTGTGTATTGGAAATTGGGCGCCCAATTGGTATAGATGTTGTGGATGGTAGTTCTTGTATGGGGTAATAAGAAGAGAATGTGGTGTTTTCGGTAGGTCCATAAACATGGATTAGTTGCTGCGGCGCCTCATTCTGAATAACTTTCTTCACCCATCTAGTATCAATTGTTTCACCACCAAACAGTAAGTATTTTAGGTTTGAAAACGCTTGGGGTAAATCTCTAGCGATTTTTTGGAATAAGGCAGTTGTTAAAAATAATATACTAATATCTTTTTGTTTTAGCTGCGATGCGAATTCGCTTGGTGAGAGTATTATATCTTTGCTGATTCCGATAAGTTGGGCGCCGTTTAGTAGCGCTCCCCAAATTTCAAATGTTGCTGCATCGAAGGAAGTGTTGGAAACTTGGGCTATTTTATCTTCTGGAGTGATTGTTATATAGTTAGTATTGCAAACCAATCTATTTACGGCTTTATGAGTTATTGCGACTCCCTTCGGTGTACCTGTAGAACCTGATGTGTAGATAACGTAAGCTAAGTTATCACTTGTTGTTTCGCTCGACAGGTTTGGAGTGCTTTCGCGCGCGATTATTTCCCAATCTTTATTTAAATTAACAATTGGATGAGAAAAGTCTTCAAAGTATTGAGTAAATTTTTCTTGTGTAAGCAAAACTTGAGCATGTGAATCTTTTAACATAAAATTCAAACGCTCAGTAGGATAGGTGGGGTCTAATGGTAAATATGCTCCTCCTGCTTTTAATATACCTAGCATTCCTATAATCATGTCAATCGAACGGTGAGCGCAAATTCCAACGACAACTTCTGTAGTTACACCTAATTTTTGTAAATGATGCGCTAGTTGATTACAACGATTATTTAATTCACCGTATTGTAGAGACGCGATTAATCGCGTCTCTACATTATTTAATTCGTTATACTGTGTTTCGTTATACTGTGTTTCGATATTTTCAAAATCTAACGCAATATTAGTACTGTATTGTTCTACCTGTTGTTCAAACAACTCATGAATACAATGGTTTGATGGATAATTACTTTGAGTATCATTCCATTCAAATAATATTTGGTATAATTCAGATTTGCTTAAAAGTGTTAAATTTGCAATTTGTTGTTCGGCGTCAGCAACAATACTTTCTAAAAGCGTTGTAAAATGTTTTAACATTCGTGAGATAGTAGCATCTTCAAACAAATCAGTGCTGTACACCATTATTCCTCTAATACCCTCTGAATGTTTCCAGTCTCCACCCCACAAACTTCTAAAATCAGAAGAACATTTCCATAAGTGTAATTCTAAATCAAATCGAGTTGTTTTCAAATCTATATTCATAAAACTCGGCGCCAAGTCAGGCAACTCTAATTTCTGCATTGGTGCATTCTCGAAACCAAACACAACTTGAAATAAAGGACTTGCGCTCAAATTGCGTTCTGGTTGTAAATGTTCAACGAGCTTTTCAAATGGCAAATCTTGATGACTGTACGCTCCTAATGTCACTTCACGCACTCTGGCTAATAGTTCGCGAAAAGTTGGATTTCCTGAAAAATTAGTACGCAACACTAAAGTATTGACAAAAAAGCCAATTAACCCTTCAATTTCGCTACGATTACGGTTGGCAATTGGTACACCAACGGTAATATCATCAGAATATGTATAGCGGTACAGTAATGTTTGAAATGCTGCCAACAATGTCATATATAAAGTGGCGCCTTCTTGTTGAGATATTTTTTCGAGTGCATCAACTAAACTTAGGGGTAACTCTAAAAATTGTGTTGCTCCGCGATAAGCTTGAATATTAGGGCGCCGTTTATCGGTAGGTAAAGGCAGGACTGTAATACCATTTAATTGATGGCGCCAGTAAGTTAACTGTTTTTCTAGAACTTCTCCAGTTAACCACTCGCGTTGCCATTCGGCAAAATCAGCGTATTGTAAAGGTAATTCTGATAGTGGTGATGGTTGATTTTTAACTGCTTCTGTGTAAAGGGCGCCTAACTCACTAATTAGTACTCCAATAGACCAGTCATCGCAAACAATATGATGCATATTCAGTAACAAAATATGCTCGTTCTCTGAAAGTTTAAGTAATGTCACTCGTAATAATGGCTCAGAAGACAAATCAAAAGGACGTTCTATCTCTTGCTTAATAATAGACTTGGCTTGTGCTTCGCTTTCTTTTGTGGCCAACTCTAATGTATTAATAAATATCAGTAAACTTGGGGTAATCACCTGTACAAGTTGATCTTCTAGTATTGTAAATGTAGTACGTAATGTTTCATGGCGCCGAACAATTTCGTTTAATGCAAATTCGAGCGCGCTGACGTTGAGCGAACCATGTAGACGAATAACTGTAGGCACGTTATATATAGCGTTGCCCGGTACAAGCTGGTCAAAGAACCACAACCGTTGTTGGGCAAAAGAGGCACCGAATATGAAGACTTCTTGACTAGACATGCAATATAGCTAAAACACTTCTGTGCATCAACTTCTAAGTTTAAGATTCTCAATTTTTTAATAAGTTGGGAATCTGGAACTACCTTTAGGCAGATAGTATAAGCTAATATAAATTATATTATAGGGAGAGGAAATAGCACTATAACTTTATTATTATTTTGAGCAATGTAACATTTAAAAATTAATTTTCAAGCTTACATATTTATATACTGTAGGGTGGGCACTGCCCACCTTACTTCTCATCTCAATACCTACCTAGGTTTTCGTGTAAGTTTAATAAAGATTAACTAATTTGGAATTATTCAGTTAAATCTAATTTGGTAGTAATAAAATCGAGAATACAAGCGAGTGCGTTAAACAGGATTATTCTACCAAGTTTTATGAGAAAAGCCAGCGTAGTTATTACATATACAGGAGTGGCATTCGATGACTAGACCAGTTGTTTCAACAAAAAGGTCTCGTAACAAGTTTATCGACTGGTTGCTCGAAGAAGACCGAAAAGAGAAGCAAGAAGCAACAGAGCATAAAGAAGCGCACCATAAACATCCTTGGTGGCAGGTTATGTGCCTGACTGGTGTAGATTATTTCTCAACGCTTGGCTATCAACCAGGTATTGCAGCATTAGCAGCTGGCGCCCTTTCTCCCATAGCAACTTTTATTCTGGTTCTATTAACACTATTTGGAGCATTACCGATATATCGGCGTGTTGCTGCCAAAAGTCCTAATGGTGAAGGGTCTATCGCCATGCTCGAACACTTGCTGTCTTGGTGGCAAGGCAAATTATTTGTACTTTGTCTACTGGGTTTCGTCGCAACCGACTTCATCATCACTATTACTCTCTCCGGCGCTGATGCTACGGCACATATCATTGAAAATCCCTTTACCCCAAGTCTGTTTCACAATCAAGAAATTACTATTACCCTCACATTAATAACATTACTAGGCGCCGTTTTTCTTAGAGGTTTCAAAGAAGCTATCGGTATTGCAGTATTTCTGGTTGGCACTTATTTACTGCTGAACTTAGTTGTCATTGGCGTTGGTACGTATGAGGTTGTAACCCACCCGTCTACAATTACCCAATGGCAAACTGCACTTTTCGCGCGCAACAATAATCCTTTGATTTTACTTGGTTCGTCTGTATTATTATTTCCCAAGTTAGCATTGGGTTTGTCAGGGTTTGAGACTGGTGTAGCTGTTATGCCTCTTGTAGAAGGCAGTGATAACGACACACCGAGTCAACCCAAAGGACGCATTTATAATACACACAAGCTGTTGACTGCTGCGGCTTTGATTATGAGCTTTTTCTTAATTACCAGCAGCTTAATAACTACTTTACTAATTCCTTCTACAGAATTTCAAACTGGAGGCAAAGCCAATGGACGCGCGCTTGCTTACTTAGCACATCTGTATTTGGGTGATGGATTTGGAACGATTTATGATTTAAGTACCATTAGTATTCTTTGGTTTGCGGGCGCCTCTGCAATGGCTGGGTTACTTAATATCGTCCCCCGCTACTTACCGCGTTATGGTATGGTGCCGGATTGGGCGCGGACATCCCGTCCTTTGGTGTTAGTTTATACAGTTATTGCGTTTGTTGTCACAATTATCTTTAAGGCTAACGTAGAAGCTCAAGGCGGTGCTTACGCAACAGGTGTACTTGTGTTGATGAGTTCAGGTGCCTTTGCTGTAACTCTATCAGCTTATCGTCATAGAGCAAAGCGCGGTGCATTGTTGTTAGGAATAATCACGCTAGTGTTTATTTATACAACTGTTGTAAATATCATTGAAAGACCTGAAGGGATTAAAATCGCTGCGTTTTTCATCGGTTTTATAATTATTACCTCGCTAGTTTCGCGCGTTTGGCGTTCTACAGAATTAAGGGTAGAACAAATCGAAATGGACGACTTAGCTCGTCGCTTCATTGCCGAACATAGTAAAGGTTGTATACGAATAATTGCAAATCGATTGAATAAAGGCGATGTACACGAGTATTTTCATAAAGAGCAAGAGGTACGCGCGGATAATCACATACCAGCCACAGACCCAGTAATGTTTCTAGAGATTCAGGTATCCGATGCTTCGGAATTTGCCGAAGTTATTAAAGTCAAAGGGGTGGAAGTAGAAACTTATCATATCTTACGTGCCAAAAGTGCTGCTGTACCGAACGCCATTGCGGCCCTTCTTCTTTATATACGTGATGAAACAGGTAAAATTCCTCATGCTTACTTTGGTTGGGTAGAGGGAAACCCAATACAATATTTACTGCGTTTTATTTTGTTTGGTGAAGGAGATATAGCTGTAGTTACCCGTGAAGTACTGCGTCGGGCAGAGAAAAATCCCCAACGGCGCCCAGGCATTCACGTCGGCGGATAAAATATTCTTATGACTTTACCTACCATCACCTAAGAAAAAATAGAACTGTCACCAGGCCAAAATTGTGGCACAGGCGTCCCGCCTGTGCAGTAATATAATTTTTACCACAGAGCCACAGAGAACACGGAGAAAAGAGAGATTTAAAACAGGCGTCCTCATAGCCAAAATTAAAGAGCTTTTTGTTGGGTCTCGATCCTCGACACCAACCTACAAAAAACTAAAACCTACTAGTTCGTGTCAAAAGTTTTGGTGGGTAGGAAGATTGGCAACGGATGATAAACGGATGTAACGGATGGTTGATTTTAAATAATTAAATTTTGTTTGTAACTAGTAATTGATCTATTACATCCGTGGTTGGCAAGTCGGTTCAAGTATTGCGGTTAAAGAATTTGAGGAATTTTTAAAATAAACAGGGCTTACGCAAGAATTTTGTCATGAGTCACCGCAGTGAAGCATCTGAGAGATTCTAGCCTACGGCAAATGCTCCGCATTACACTGCGTTCAAAATGACAGTTTTTCGTTGAAATGCGTAAGTCCTAGTAAAAAAAGGTATTTGATGCGAAGGATACCGTTAACGATAGTACAGTTCTTGAGTTGACATTACTCAATAATGAGCAACTATATACATTACTGAATGAAAGCAGCTTTATTAAGAAGTAAAGAAAAAGTTACTGTACCAATGATATAATTCAAGCTTATGAAAGATGGTAAAGAGAACTCCACAAAAAAAAATGCTCAATGGCATCTGAACGCAAAATAGTAAAGTGAAGAATCTCATTGAAATGCTCACGTTAAGCTTTGAGATGCGCGGGTTAACTTACCCTGCACTAGCGCATGACAACATTGGATCAATTATTCTGTGGGGTTCTCTAAGCTCTGATAATGATATTTATAACAAACTGTTCACCGATGAATTTTCAACGGCTATCACACTTAGTACTAAAATCTAATTTCTACAGCGAGATTATAGTTTCGTTCATTGTGGTGCCTCCATGACGAGGACGAAGATGTAATGTAATTTCCGTATCGAGTCGCTTAAGAAAAGTTAGAAGTTTACCCTCACTAAAGCGTTGAAATTCCCCCTTCATTAAATGAGATACTTCTGGTTGCGAAATACCAAGAAGTTCGCTAATTTCGCGCTGCTTTAGGTCACGCGCTTTCAACAGACGCAGTACCTGAATTCCAATTTTTCCACGGGTAAAAAGTTCATCTGCATCCTCTAGACCAAGGTCAGCGAATACATTACCACTGCTTTCTTCAAAAACAGGTTCTTGTGTCATGCTTGTTTTTCCCTTTCCTGCGCGTCCTTATAACGTTGTTTAATTAAGTTAATATCAGCCTGCGGGGTTTTAATCCCTTGTTTGGATTTTTTTTGAAAAGCGTGTAAAACGTAGACTTTCTCCCCTATTTTAACAGCGTAAACTGCTCTATATGTATCAGTGTCATAGCGTTTGACAATTTCGTAAACACCGCTTCCCACTCCTTTAAAAGGTTTAGCTTCCATTGGTGTTTCCCCTGCTTGTACTAATTGCAACGCATACCCTACTGATTTTTGTACGTCTTCCGGAAACTCGCGGATGTTTTTGCGAGAGTCTCCCATCCAGACTAGAGGACGTAAAGCAATCTCTACAATATCTTCATCATCGCTCATTTTATATGAAATTTCCTATAAAGCAAGTAAAACATACCACAAACTTGTGTCAGTGTGCCATAACCACTTAAAACCATCCAATAAAATAACTTTTATATTTCAGATGCTCGCTTCAGAGTTAGATATTCCCAAAATTGGCACAATAAAAGAAGTGCTTTGAGGGGATATGCAATAAAAATGAGTATAGATAGTACTGAAATGGCTAGAAGCCTTTACCAAAGCGGGGTAGTGGCGTTTGAAAACGGGAAATACCGTGAAGCTGTTGAAAGTTTAGAGCGAGCTAACGCACTTGTTGCTCGTAATACCCGTTTTGGTGGGGAGGTGCAAATTTGGTTGGCAACAGCATATGAAGCAGCAGGACGAAACCAAGATGCTGTTGACTTATGTGAGCAACTTAAGCGTCATCCTGATATTGATACTAGTACACAAGCAAAACGTCTACAGTATATCTGGAAGGCGCCTAAATTGAACCGTCCCAAAGAATGGTTGACAGAGATACCAGATATGGGTGCCATGTCAGGTAATAATGATAAAACTAAGTTTGTGACGAATACCTCCTCAAATACAACTTCCAAAGCTCCAGAAAAAGAATATGTAGACTTAAGCCAAGTCAACACCAACGATAATCGCTTTATTTGGGTTGCTTTAATCGGGGTTGCCATAACGCTCTCATATTTAGTTTGGTTAAATTTTAATGCATAACTCGTCAAGGAACAAAGCTATATGATTCGACTGGTTGCAAGACAAACTAAATATCTTAAATATGTATTTCAAGGCATCTCAAAACGCGCGCGGATTATTTTCTTAATAGCCTTAGCATCTTTATTGTTATCAGGCTGTGTGAAATATGACGTTGGCGTAAACTTTAATAACTCTAACTATGGTGAATTTGTTCAGCATATCCACTTAGGCGAACGTCTTACAACCTTTAGTGGAGACTCAGTATATGAATGGTTGGATAGTATTGAACGTCGCGCGCGTAAAATTGATGGTAAAATACGGCGCCTTTCCAGAGAGGAAGTAGTTGTCACAATACCCTTTAACAACGCCGAAGAACTACAAACCAAGTTTAATAAATTCTTCAACCCTAATCTCAATGAAAAAGGTAAATACAAAGACGTTAATACAGACTTACCAAAAATTGAATCAAATATACTACTATTCCAGAACAACTTTCTGTTACTAGTTCGGAACAAATTAATTTATGACTTAGACTTAAGTTCGCTAGCATTAATATCCAATAACGGTAACGTACTAGCAAACGCAGGCTCAATATTAGACCTAGAGTTTAGCCTAAAAACACCGTGGGGCGCCAAAGTCAATAATACTACTCAACAAACAGACCAACAAACAGAAAGTGCAGTTGTACCCGAAAGCAACGGCAAACAATTAACTTGGCGCCTAAACCCAGGTACACTCAACCACATCGAAGTCGTCTTTTGGCTTCCAAGTCCACTAGGTATAGGCGCCTTAATAATTATCTTATTAGTTAGCCTTGGAATATACATCCGCTACAATTTACTCCCCGACCCCAGAATACAATTTGCTCAACCAGTAGCTACCGAGCAATCATAACGTAGGTTGGGTGAAGCGCACAGCGCGTAACCCAACATCCAACATCATCCCATCAACCCACCGCAAACCCCGTATATTGCCTAACAAACGGTTCATGAAAAGCCAAAACAATATCATCTTTTGGAACCCCTAATCTAACTAACTCCGTCGCCATCCTGACCTCCGTTCCATCATGTTGAATCCAAATTTTTCCATCTATAAATGTCTATTCAAACCCCGTGGTCGATTACCTTCTCAAAGCGAAATGGATAGTAATTATACTTAGTTAAAAAATGTTACATAACTTTATATAAAAAATTTTCCAACTCCCCCCAAAAGTTGTTTGCTATGCCATAATGGGAGGTGAGAGTTAATTCGGTCAACAGCGTTTGTTTTTAGTAGTGACAGTATTTTTTTGTTCTTGGTATTTACAAACTTTATCTCCGAAAGCTAAATCTCTACATAGTTATAATTTAAAACAGTTCGGAGACAATCTATGTCAGTTTATGTAGGCAATCTTTCTTACGAAGTTACAGAAGATAGTTTAAACGCAGTATTCGCAGAATACGGTACTGTTAAACGAGTTCAGCTACCTACAGACCGTGAAACAGGTCGTTTACGCGGCTTTGGTTTTGTCGAAATGGATACAGATGCTGAAGAAACGACTGCCATTGATGCACTTGATGGTGCAGAGTGGATGGGACGTGATTTGAAGGTCAATAAAGCTAAACCTAGAGAAGAAAGAGGCTCATTTGGTGGTAATCGTGGAAATAACAGTTACCGTAACCGCTACTAATCTTTAATTAGCCCATTAAAAAAGCAAATTAATTAGATGGTCGCAATGGCTCAGGCAAGAATGCTTGAGCCATTTTGATGTAACATTTCAACAATTAATAAACTACATTTTTACCTAAACAAACTTATACTATCACCCTGTTGCATTTGCGTTTCCATTTCAACTAAGCTTAATTCTTTATGACCTGTTTCTCTATAATTCTGTTTACAAATTTCTGCATAAGCACAGTAACTACAATTCTTCTGAGATGGCGCCCCTGAATAATGCCCGTCTAAGATGTTCTGCACTAAAATTTCCGCTTCTTGTGCTGTGCTTTCTAATTCCGCAGTGGTAAATGTATGTAAATAATGGCTTAGTATTAAGTTTGTAACTTGGTTGGATTACAAGAAATACTTTATACCTACTTTAAAACATTTACTTGTATACGCAAGTAGATGAAATAACAATATTAATTTAATTTTTAACACACATATTAATAACTAATCTAAGTATTAACACTGAAAATTGCCATTAAATTGCATAATTAAATTATCTTTTGCACTCTTGTGGGATGGGCATCCTTGCCCGTCCTAAAAATAACTAATATTCCATATCATTAATTTTAGAGAGTAGGCACCGCGAGTCACAAATCTCTCGCTCCTCTCTTCCCTCTGTGTCCTTTGTGTCTCTGTGGTAAATAGAATTACATTGACCACTGCACAGGCAAGACGCCTATGCTACAAATCTTACGGTGATAAGCGTTCAATTTTCCAACTGCCGTCTTCTTCATTAAGAGTGTAACGTAAGCGGTCATGCAAACGACTTGGGCGCCCTTGCCAAAATTCAATTTCATAAGGAATAACTCGTAAACCTCCCCAATGTGAGGGACGTGGAACTTCCTGGTCTAAATATTTACTTTGTAATTCTTGAAAACGTTGTTCTAATACTTCGCGGTTTTCGATGACTTCGCTTTGTTCTGATGCCCAGGCGCCGAGCCGACTCGAAACTGGACGACTGTAAAAATACGTATCTGATTCTATATCTGATATTTTCTCTACATGCCCACATACTCGAACTTGACGTTCGAGTTCTGCCCACCAAAACACCAGTGCTGCTTGGGGATTTTCTGCTAATTCTAGCCCTTTCTGGCTGTTGTAATTCGTGTAAAAAACAAAACCTCGCGCGTCAAAGTCTTTCAACAGTACTATTCGCGCAGATGGTTGACCTTCTTGTGTGGTGGTAGCAAGTGTCATTGCATTTGGTTCTGGAAGTTGGGCGGCGCGCGCTTCATTGAACCATCGTTTAAACTGTACGAATGGGTTAGTGTCAACGTCGTTTTCGTGGAGACCTTGTAAGGTATAGTCTTTGCGTAGGTCTGCTATGCTTTTATCCATCAACTGCACTCCTGTTTACTTGACTTATTAAGGGTTTTATGTGTATGAGCGGTTAGGCTTTCTGGTTGGCAGTTGCTTAAAAGTATTTATCATAGTGATTAATTGCCTCAATTTCAAATTCCTCCTAACTCTTAAATCGTAAGGTGCGTGACGCTACTAGACCGCTAACTTCGTTTTAAGATTGTTGGTAGCGTCACGCACCCTACTCCTAACTATATGCGCCGTTCAGTAACATTTAAAAATCTATTATTTTATGGTCTCTTGGGTCCGATTATCGCTCTTAATGTTTGGATACTGTCTCAGTTGTTCAACTTTTTCCAGCACCCTATTACTGTTCTAAGTATTGCTGCAATTCTAGCTTTCTTGCTCAACTACCTAGTCAACTTTTTTGAACGCGCGTATTTGAACCGCACGCAAGCTGTAACTCTAGTTTTGCTGGTTACATTAATGGTTTTTGTGATACTCGGTGTGACACTAGTACCAGCCATAATTGACCAAGCTACACAATTATTGAACAAAATACCCAATTTATTAACTCAGAGCCAATCAAACCTGCAATATTTAGAGAAATTAGCCAGAGAGCGGCGTTTACCTCTAGATTTTACCGTTGTTAGCAGACAAATTAATGCCAATATCCAAATTTATATCCAAAATATAGTACAGCAGGTAGCTTCTGGTGCAGTAGGCTTTGCTTCTTCGATTGTGTTATGGATATTAGATTTTATACTAGTTATAGTACTAGCATTCTACATGCTGCTTTATGGAGACACCGTTTGGTTTGGTTTATCTAGTCTCTTACCAGATAAAATCCGTGAACCTCTGACAAAATCGATACTACTCAATTTTCACTATTTCTTTCTCAGTCAAATTTTGCTAGCTTTGTTTATGACTGCTAGCCTAATTCCTATTTTTCTGGTAATGCAAGTCCCGTATACCTTACTGTTTGCAATTATCATTGGCATCTCCCAACTAGTTCCTGTAATTGGAGCAACGCTGGGAATTGGATTAGTCACACTGCTGGTACTGCTGCAAAATTGGAGTCTTGCGCTCCAAGTTGGGGTTGCTTCAATGATTATGCAGCAAGTTAAGGATAACTTTTTGGCGCCGAGATTAATCGGTAATTTTATTGGCTTAAATCCACTCTGGATATTTGTGGCAATTTTAATGGGATTTGAAATTGCAGGACTTTTTGGAACTATAGTCGCTATCCCCATTGCTGGTACAATTAAGGGCACTTACGACGCTTTCAAAGCTAGTAAACTTGAAATCAGATAACCGAAACACGTGTCAATTTTTTAACCAGTATTTAGCCAAAGCTTAAATCTAAGCCAATAATTAGAAAATACAAGTATAAATTTTAACTAGTATTTAAGGATAGATATATCATAAAATACTTGCTAGAAAAAAACTTATCTTATAAGATTTTGGCTGTAAACATGTAATACTTGTACCGGAGCGCGCCTCAATCGGCAGGCGACGCTGTATGTGTTACATCTCTATATATATTTATGGTGATAACTAGCATGGTGAGTGAATAAAACAAAAAAATCGGTTCTTGTGATTGGGATCAAACGAGAAAATATAGTTTGTATTAATTAATGGATGCTGGAGAGCTATTAGAGACAATTACACACCTCATTCACCAAGCAGAGTCCGGGGAGATAGACCCTTGGGATGTGCAGGTGATTGATGTAATAGACCGTTTTCTCGAACTAATGGCAAAAGAAGCGACGCGAGGATATGAAACCGACTTGTCCACATCAGGGCAAGCATTTCTTTCCGCTTCGATGTTGGTATTATTCAAAGCCAACACTCTGACGCAATTACAAGCGGTCGAAGAAGAACTAGAATTTTCTGATCAGGAGTTTCCAGACGAAGAAAACGTATTTTTACGAACTGCTCGACTGCCATTAGAGCGCGCGTTGCGTCGTCGTCCCGCAGCAATGCCACCATCGAAACGTCGCGTTACGCTTCCGGAACTTATCGAACAGCTGCACGTTATGGCTGAACAGCTTAAAAAAGTTCAGCTCAAAGAAGTTAAGGCGCCAGTTCGGACTCGCAACACAGGTAATAACGTGCGAACAATGCGGCAAGCGTTGGAATTAGCACACCAAGAAAACTTGACGGAAGTTGCAGGAGAACTCGAACAGCTATTATACCGTTCGGCAAGCGAGTTATTACTAGACAAAGAGTGGATAGATTTAGACCAACTTGTCGCGCTGTGGCAAAACGCCAAACCAACTAAAGCTTTATCAGGTCATCACTCTTCACCCAATAGCGAAACAGTCGGGGTGTTTTGGGCATTATTACTACTATCTGCCCAGTCAAAGGTGGAGTTATATCAAGAGGAATTTTACACTGATGTCAAAATTCGCTTACTTACAGATGTAAGTACTAATAAACCAGTGGATGCAGCAGTGTAGAGACGTTACATGTAACGTCTCCACATCGCATTGCAAAATTTTGATACTGGAGTCACCAAAATCTGGGTAAATTGGAAAGATGACCAATAAGCGTCGTCATCATATTTACATTTATGGTTACATGAAGCGCTTGAACATCATTATCCGTGCTTTTAAGGATGACTTAGAGTAGAAATAAACAGATGATTAAGTATCATGAACATCAAAGTAAACTGGCTATAGTTAAGTAATAAAGGGGAATAAACATATATGAAGGCAATGATTCTAGCAGCAGGTAAAGGCACACGTGTGCGTCCTATTACCTACACCACTCCTAAACCAATGATCCCCATATTGCAAAAACCAGTAATGGAGTTTTTGCTGGAGCTACTACGGCAACATGGGTTTGACCAAATTATGGTCAACGTTAGCCATTTAGCTGAAGAAATCGAAAGTTACTTCCGGGACGGTCAAAAGTTTGGTGTCCAAATCGCTTATTCTTTTGAAGGTAAAATTGTTGACGGTAGTTTAATTGGAGAAGCGGTTGGTTCTGCTGGGGGAATGAAGCGTATCCAAGACTTCTCGCCGTTTTTTGATGATACATTTGTTGTGCTATGCGGTGATGCGCTAATTGACTTAGATTTAACCGAAGCTGTTAAATGGCACCGTTCTAAGGGTTCAATCGCGACTATTATCACCAAGACAGTTCCTCATGAAGAGGTTTCTAGTTATGGTGTAGTTGTGACATCAGAAGACGGTCGCATTCAAGCTTTCCAAGAAAAGCCTTCGGTCGAAGAAGCACTCAGCACCAACATCAACACGGGTATTTATATCTTTGAACCAGAGGTGCTAAATTATATCCCATCTGGTGTTGAATATGATATCGGTGGACAGTTATTTCCTAAATTAGTAGAAATCGGCGCCCCATTTTTTGCCAAACCAATGGACTTTGAATGGGTTGACATTGGTAAAGTACCTGATTACTGGCGCGCGATTCGCGGTGTACTATCAGGAGAAATCAAAAACGTACAAATTCCCGGTCATGAAGTGGCGCCTGGTATTTATACCGGGTTAAACGTCGCAGTTAACTGGGACAAAGTAGATATTACAGGCCCAGTTTACATTGGTGGGATGACTAAAATCGAAGACGGTGCCAAAATTATTGGTCCAGCAATGATTGGCCCCAACTGCTGGATATGCAGTGGCGCCACAGTGGATAATAGCGTTATTTTTGAATGGTCGCGCTTAGGACCCGGTGTTCGTTTAGTCGATAAACTAGTGTTTGGTCGCTACTGTGTCGATAAAACTGGCGCCACCATCGATGTCCAAGAAGCTGCGCTAGATTGGTTAATTACCGACGCGCGTCAAGACCCCCCAACTCAAACACCTGCCGAACGTCAAGCTATTGCAGAACTCCTAGGCACAAATTCGGCAAGTTAATTTATCTTAAATAAAATCAAATTTAGAGACCGTAAATTTACGGTCTCGCTCATTATTTACGGGGATTAACTTTTAAGTTTTGACTTTTTCAATTACTTCTTGCACCCCAATAATTAGAGGCACAACTTGATCATAGTAAAATGGTTTAGATAAACAAGCACAGCACCCTAAGTCTCGAATAGTCTTCCAATCAGAGTGTCTGGCGCTATTTACCATAGCGATTTTAGGTATGTTCATTAGTATTTCTACATCCGCAATGTTTATATTTTTAACACATATATATTTCTCGATTGTTTCTATGCTAATAAGTGCAACATGAATCAACTGACATTGTAATATCATGTCCGGGTACATAACCATAATAAAACCTTCGTAGAGACGCGATTAATCGCGTCTCTACATTATCGGGAATTATGGGTAATCAACCGGACATGATATAATTGGTTTATAGCCTCAGAAATGGAATTCGCAACAATTACTCCGGCGCCTTCTACTTGCAATTACTACTTTATTTCAGTAACCGGGTTACTCGAATGTCATATTCAGTAGCTGTAGGATAGTCACTTCTAGCTTTAGTGAATGCTGCCCCGTCAGCTTTTGATTTCGATTCCGCATCAATTTCGTAGCGCGTACTTCCTAAGCGCGCGGTGTTGCTTGTGTAGTTAGGAAATACTACAAAATCAACAAACACTTCGTAGGTATGAACCATGCTTCTACCTCGTTATGTGAAATGAATAATTGGGAATAAATCCAGTATATGTAGATTTCAAGATAGAGAGTTATCTACCGAGTAAATAAGAACAATTCTTTATAACAGTTAAAGTACGACTTACTTAACTTAAACTATTGTAATATTTTAGTAATAGCTCTTTTTTGTCCATAAATAACGATAATTTGCCAAGAATTATTATTTAAACAAAACTTTCAATTATTAATTAACGATAAAACGTAAAGTTATATATAACAATTAAATACTTATGTTTAGCAATTGTAATTGATTGCAATAATTTGATCCCCCACTACAGAGCGCGTGTAAGGGGTGAAGTCGAACATATATCTTTGTGCTGATGTATCAGTTCGCAGTGTGGTATAAGAAAAAATACTTGCACGTTGATAAAAGTTGTTCTTAGAAATGTAAATGTTTACCTACTAAATTAGATAATAGTCAATATAATTGCCACCGATACAGAAGTATTTGCATTCTCAAACCGTATTTACACGTATAAAACACTCTAGAGTCAGAAATAATCAGGCTATATATCAGTAGAATTTCTCTTTGTAAAGTCTAAATATAAAGTTAGATTTATTCTGTAGGTTGAGATCGTAAAATGACATTTATGTAATATCAAGTCTGTATGAGGTTGCGTCAAATAAATTCTGTAAAGATTGACAAGTAAGAAAGCCGCAATTCAAGCGGGAGCTTCTTTGCGCCACTCCATACTGGAGGCACCTTTATTGGTATGCATTGTTCTACCAAGTTGAATAATTCTGTTTTTACTGCTTGGTTTTTAAGTAAAACGTTTTTATTGACTTTCAAATTTACAAGGAGAAATATGCTTGACAAACTTACAGCGTGCAAAGTTATTAATAGACAATCAGAAGCAACAGTCAAGAAGATGGTTGATCGAATTATTTTTAGAAGAAAATTAAGTCGTCAAGACTATAATTTGCTGACAGCTACGGTTCTTGCTGATGGTGAGACCAGTCCAAACAATCGCCACCAAATTAATCGCATTTTTGACTATATCCAATCCGGTGAGTTAAAGTTACTTGATTGGTAACATTTTACTACTAATACGCTATTTTCAACAGCAAAAAGTTAGTGATGCACAAAAGTAGATGAAAAACGAACTTTTGAGAATAAGTTTTGACCTTCTTAAACAATGTAATTAACTTATAAGTTGTTTTTGTGTCACTGTTAGCAATAAACTTCTTCAAAAAGCGTCTAAGATTTCTCGCCTTTGATTTTTACGACTTCTGCTATCTGTATATAGTCTAGGTTATTACTTGAAGAACGTCAATAACTATCTTTAGAAATATTTGAAGTTAGAAGAATGGGGAGATGTCATCAAATTAAGAACTGATAGTAGGGTGTCCACCCCCACCCCCAAATCATTGGAGGGTTGGGGGGATCAAAAGAATCTGGTAGATAAAACTACGAAGAAAGATAAGTGTATCTACTTAAGCTTTGTTCATAAGTTTGTAGTAACCTTTGTGATTCAGCTAAAGTAATGCGCTTTTCTTCGAGTGCCTTTTCACAGCGCTGGCGAATATTTTCTACCATGTCCTCAGAATCATACTGCACGTAGCTAACCACCTCGCTCATGGTATCGCCTTTGACAACATGTTCGATTTGATAGCCTTTGGGCGTTAACTGAATGTGAACGGTGTTTGTATCGCCAAACAAGTTGTGTAAGTTGCCCATGATTTCTTGATAGGCGCCATTCAGGAACATACCCAGATAATAAGGTTCACCCCGTTTAAATTCGTGTAACTCCAATACAGGCTTTACATCGCGTAAATCAATAAAGTTATCGATTTTGCCATCGCTGTCGCAAGTTAAATCTGCCAATATTCCCCGTCGCGTTGGTTCTTCCCCTAAACGGTGAATGGGCATAATGGGAAATAATTGGTCAATTGCCCAACAATCTGGCGCCGACTGAAACACCGAAAAATTGACGTAATAAATGGAAGCCATAATTTGTTCGAGGTCTTCCAATTCATCGGGCACATATTCATGCTGTCGAGTCAAATAAAGTATTTTATGGCAACATGCCCAGAATAAACGTTCGGCTTTAGCACGCTCAGTCAGGCTAAAAATTCCCAACTTAAAGCGGCTAATAGCTTCATCTTTAAACTGGGTGGCATCGTGATAAAGTTCTTGATAGTTTTCGTTATTGATTGATTGGTAAGTTTCCCAAAGATAATTAATAATGTGAGACTCACCATCTTTAGGAGGTTCGGGTTGTTCAAGGGGTACTTCGCACGTACTAAGAACATCGAAAATTAATACTGACTGATGTGATGCTATTGCACGTCCGCTTTCACTAATTAATGTTGGTACTCCTATACCACGCTCACTACAAGTATCTTTTAACTCTGCCACAATATCATTGGCATAGTTTTGCATGTTGTAGTTTTTTGAGGCGTAGAAATTAGTTTGCGAGCCATCGTAGTCTACACCTAAACCACCACCAACATCGAGATACTTCATGTTGGCGCCGAGTGCAGCTAGTTCTACGTAAATTTGACTAGCTTCTTGAATGGCATCTTTAATTACATGAATAGCTGAGATTTGCGAGCCAATATGGAAGTGTAAAAGCTGTAAAGAATCTAACAAATCTGCCGCACGTAGCTTATCAACAGCTTGGATAATTTCGGGAATACTCAAACCAAATTTAGCCCGGTCGCCTGATGAAGTTCCCCAACGTCCCATTCCTTGGGTACTAAGCTTCGCGCGTATACCTAAAATTGGTTTAATACCTAACTGAAGATTCGCTTCGATAACTAGGTCAACTTCTTCAACTTGTTCAAGCACAATTATTGGAGTTTGCCCAAGTTTTATTGCCAGCATCGCTGTTTCAACGTACTCACGGTCTTTGTAACCGTTACACACTAATAAGGCGCCTGGAGTATCAAGTAATGCCAGAGCAATCATTAACTCTGGTTTGGAACCAGCTTCTAAACCAAACTGATGCGGTTTACCGAACTTGACTAAATCTTCGATGAGATGTCGCTGCTGGTTGCATTTAACCGGGAACACACCACGGTATACACCTGGGTAATTATAGCGGGCAATAGCTTTAGCAAAACAAGCATTAAGACGCTCGATTCGGTCTTCCAAAATATCAGAGAATCGAATCAGTAGCGGTAAACCAAGATTACGCTGCTTGAGTGCATTAACCAAATCATATAAATCTAGGGAACCACCTCTGTCACCTTTGGGAGAAACCGTTATATGACCGGCAGCGTTGATTGAAAAATAAGGCTGTCCCCATCCGTCAATGCGATATAAATCTTCGCTATCTTCAATAGTCCAATGACGACGGGGGGTATTTGGCGTACTACTTGGTAAAAGCAACTGTTTTTGTTTATTGTTTGAATTATGACTCAGCGCAGCTTTCTTACCGTTAGAGTGAGGTTTCACCACCTCATCAGCCGTAGCAGTTGACTCAACACCCATTTTTTACTAAACCTCAATATTCACCCACGAATCTACAATCTAGCAAACTTCTACACTAAGTCCTGCATCATACAGAAGATTAATAACAGGTTAAGGGGGAAAATGGGATTGCATGTTTTTCGCTTTCCCCTTTCCGCAAGAGCCTTTACCCGATAAACTTTTATTGGTCAGTTGAATATTGACAATCTTACCCATATTTGAGGAGTACAGCTTTGGAGCGCACATTCTTAGCAATTAAACCCGATGGCGTACAGCGTAAGCTTGTTGGCGAAATTATTCGTCGCTTTGAAACAAAGGGTTTTACCCTTGTTGGCTTAAAGTTCTTGAATGTTAGTCGCGAATTAGCTCAAGCGCATTACGATGTTCACCGCGAACGCCCTTTCTTTGCAAGCTTAATAGATTTTATTACCTCTGGTCCCGTTGTAGCGATGGTATGGGAAGGTGATGGTGTTATTGCCTCTGCCCGTAAACTTATTGGCGCCACCAACCCTCTCAACTCTGAACCAGGTACTATCAGAGGTGACTTCGGTGTAAATACTGGTCGTAATCTTATCCACGGTTCCGATGCTCCTGAAACCGCACAAAAGGAAATCTCTCTATGGTTTAAAGATGAAGAATTAGTCAACTGGGCACCTGATATTAAACGCTGGTTGTACGAATAAGTAATGAGTTCTGAGTAATGAGTGCTGAGTAATGAGTGCTGAGTGCTGAGTAATGAGTGCTGAGTGCTGAGTTGAAAATAAATCTATACTTAGCACTCAGCACTCAGCACTTTCAACTTTTACTCTGTGACTTCCTGCTTTTCCAATTCAGGTGTCCGCAAGGGTTCTTCTACTGAGTCCGTTTCGTTACGTTTAGAGAATCCCCACATTAGAATCACTGCAATTGCGCTAATTACTACCCATTGGGGAGGAACGAGTGATTCATTAACCACTTTGAGAAGCAAACGTAAACCGACAAATGCGACGGTGATATAGCCAGCATCTTCTAAATGTGTAAATTCGTCCAACCAGCGGATAAATAAACCTGCCATAAAACGCAGGGTAATGACACCAATAGTAGTACCTGTTAGTACTAACCAAGTTTCTTGGCTGACGGCAATTGCTGTTGTCACGCTGTCTAATGAGAAAGCTAAATCTGTAAGCGCGATTACAGGAATAATTTGTAAAAGCGAACTAAACTTAGGCCCGTGATGTTGATTTTCCTCGTCTTCGGGAGAGGTAAAGTGTTGAAAGACTAACCACAGCAAGTAAGCGGCGCCGATAAACTCAAACTGCCAATACTTTTGTACCCAAGAAGCTGTAAGCAGCAAGGTGATGCGAAGCACATAGGCAATTACTAAGCCAAAGTTGAGAGCCTCTTTCTCTTTATCTTTATCCTCAAGCCCTTGGGCGATAGCTGCAAGCGCAATCGCGTTATCTGCAGAAAGTATTGCCTCTAAAAATATCAACAGCAACAGCACGATAAATGCTTCAACGCTGAAATGAAATTGGAGCTTATCAAAAATTTGGTCTAGCATTACAATTTTTGGAACTGGAATAAAAATTTTACACGCTGAGAGCGAAATTTATATAATTAGCACTTTCGCAAAATGCTACATAATCCCAGCTTAACCCGTGGTTGCAAATTTACAACATACGGATTCCTACCATCTTGAGTGCTGAGTAGAAAGTGCTGAGTTCTGAGTAGAAAGTGCTGAGTTGAAATTCATAATAAACTTTACTTAGCACTCAACACTCAGCACTCAGCACTCAACACTCAGCACTCAGCACTCAGCACTAAAAAATATATTATTAAATCTTTCTTAATTAATTTGTTTTATTTGACTTATTTATAAGCTGTGTAGCCAAGAGCAATGTATAATTTTACTCAATGAAATCACGGTTGGTTTGTAACTATATCTTGAGTGAAATTAATTGGGATGTATATAAAATAGGATAAAAATAAGCTTTATTAAGCTATACGACACCAAAATTAAATATTTCAAACTTGTAACAAATATAACTTTGATATCATTCAGATTCGTTAGATATTTGTAAGTACGATTGTTAGTACTGTTTTACAGCATTGTGCTTGCAAGGGAGTGGGTAATGAAATTGCCATATCGCTGGAGCTTACTGATTTTTGCGGGTTTTTTTTCGTTAGGAGTTAGTGTTGTACCCGTAAGAGCGCAAACAAATTCACAGTTACCGCCTCCAAACTGCAAAGACCCTCAAACAACAAGGGATATGATTGAGTGTGGGCAACGTAAATACAAAGAGGCTAGCAAAAAGCTAAGTCTAGTTTATAAACAATTGCAGGATAAGATGAACGCTGACCAAAAAAAGCGTTTAGCTGCATCACATCAAAATTGGCTCAAGTACCGCGATACGTTTTGTGCGTTTGAAGCAGGGATGTATGAAGGTGGAACATTAGAACCACCGACGCGAATCAATTGTTACGCGCGTATGACTAATGAACGAACTGAGAATCTAAACATTTGGCTGCAAGAAGTGAACCGACGCTAAATGCTTTTGTAAGCTCTAGGTGTTGAATTTGATTACAAGGCGCCCCAGATACTTAAGTCTTAACCCACATTCACGCGCTGGGGCACAATTTTTTGCTCGCTTCATCAAATCAAATTTATGGAATCAAGTTTCTGAAATTTAGTTTGGCACGATTAACTACACGGTTATTAACTACACAAAAGTTCACCTAACCAATTTTCAACTTGCAAGCGCAAACGCCAGTTAGCACCATCGCTATGATTTTGCGATGTCGGTAATAACGCTAAAGAACGACGATAATCAGCAATAGCCCAGTTCCAATCTCCCCAGAGATGGTAAGTACGTCCACGTTCTCCGAGAATCTGCCCTTCGTATTGCTTAAACAACAGTGCAGCCTCAAAATTATCTATTGCCTCTTCGTATCGTCCCAAATCACGCAGCGTAATTCCACGATTTATCCAAGCGCGCGTATAACTAGGATTCAAAAACAGAGCTTGGTCATAATCATCAAGTGCAGCATCTAAATCACCACATGCAGCGTAATAATTAGCACGGTTATTAAAAGCACTAGCTAAGTTTGGGTTAAGCTCAATGGCTGTGTTATAGTCGCTGATAGCCTTTTGTCTTTCACCACACTGATAATAAATCAGTCCTCGATTATTATAATCAATCGCATTTTCGGGGTGGTGCTTAAGAAGCTGATTCAAAAGCGATATTGCTTCACGGTAGTCCCCATGTTTGGCTTTTCGCAGCGCACAAGAACGTAAGTTCCCTTCTACCAGAGTACAATCGTCACTACTGTTAGCTTCTGAATGTCGAACGTAGTTAGTTGCGTTGGCTACAACATTGTTTGAGTAATGTTGCTCGTCGTCAGATGCGAGAAAAGTGTGAGTAGTCATATCTTCCTGCCTGCGGTGCTTGCTGCTTTGAGATTGTTGTTTTTAGTGTTGGTACTGCCCCTGTATCAAGAGTGAATCTGGTTTCTGAGTACTGGGGAGGAAGTATCAAGTTAGATGCATAACTCCGAACTAGTGTGCGGCGTTTGTTCTAACTCAATTAAGATTGAATCTATTAGTAGATACTTCGTCCCTAGGTTTCATTCCAGAAAAACTTAACCTCAATCTGCCAGACTAGGCAAGTAGTGAGAGCCACAACTTGGTAGAATTCATCCAAAGGATGAATTAATGCAGCTTTACTACAGGGGGGGTTTGAGAATCACAGGTTAAACAGTTATCTTTCAACCCTTCGGACTTATTATTCCCACCTCCTAGCTGGTAGTCTCAATTGTCGATTAAATAGTTTCTATTTGTTTATTAAGTTTTGATAAATTTTACTTATGTCAGAAACATCTTACCCCAACGCACCCGACTTAACTGCAAACGACTATATTGTTTTAGGTTTAGCAACATGCTTCGTTAAAGAAGATGGCGAAGTTCATCAAGTAGAGGTAATCGAGCCAATTCCCTCTGCTGCCTTAGAAGCGCTTCTCAAAGGAATCCCGACTTCATATAAAGTTGCCTGTGGAACCTCACTTGGAAGCATAATGAATGGTGATAACTTCCAAATTCCAACAGAATTTCCACAAGCACAGTTTTGTGATGAGTTTGAGCAACGGATGTTTTCTGCCGCGCGTACTTACAAGCGACGTGAAAGTGCAAAATCTCTGATTCCTCTCGGCACATACTACAGCGACTTCAAATACTCCATCGACCGCAAACGGGTGTTAAATGCCGCGCGAGTCGTCACAAAAGACGATAACGTCAAACAGCACCCAAATACACATAAAGTACTGTAGGGTGTGTGAAGGCTAAAAAAATTATTAAACGAAGCTAGCATTTAATAGCCTTCACGCACCTTACTTACGATTTAGGAGTTATTATGCTTAAACTGTATGCAGGCGCCCGTAGTCGTGCTTCAATAGTGCAATGGTATCTTGAAGAACTCAGTCTTCCTTACGAGCTAGTAATACTTGACATGAAAGAAGGGGAACATCGTCAAGATGCGTATTTAGCGATAAACCCGTTTGGAAAAGTTCCGGCAATAGTAGATGGAGACTTTAAACTATCGGAGTCAGGTGCCATATTGATGTACATTGCCGAAAAATACGCAGGTGTTACCTCAGTTGAAACACGGAGCATACTTAATCAATGGGTATTATTTGGTAACTCAACTTTGTTCACAGGAGTTTTTATGGAAACTGCTAGGGAAAAAGAAATGCCACGTTTGATGACAACGCTCAATAATATGTTCGAGAAGCAACCTTTTATTATGGGAGAAGAATTTACGGTTGCTGATGTTGCTGTTGGCTCGATTTTATGTTATATTCCACTACTGCTAAAACTTGATTTAAGCGCGTATCCAGCAGTATTGGATTATATGAAGCGGATGACCGAACGTGATGGGTTCAAAAAAAGTATTGGCGCCCGTTAACCAAATGTAGAGACTAAACATGTTTAGTCTCTACACATTGTTTTTCATTTTATTTTTTTAACTCAAGTGGTCTTCTATTAGCGATGGAATATCTGTGGGTTTGACTTGGCTGTATTTCTTGTTGCCAAGTTGTACAATACAGTTAGGCGCCTTAGAGCATTTTTTTAAACAACCAGTGCTTTGAATTTTAACTTGGTTGCGAACATTACATATCTGTTCTTGTGATAGTTTAGTCTTGGCAAGAGTTTTTTCTATTTTTGATAATAATTCCTTGGCGCCTCGTTTTCGACACCCAGAACCTTGGCAGACTAAAATTTTAGCCTTTTTTGAGCATTCCGAATCGAGAGTAGTGTCTTTATTTAGAACAGATTTATTGATGGGACAGACACGTAAGGGAATTACATCATACGCTTTGAGCTTAAGTTCACCTGTACGTTCATGTAATTTACTGTAACCGATGATACGAATGTGGGCGCCTGGTGTTAATGATAAAGACAGTGCTTTACGTAGTTCTTTAGGAAGTTTGATTGTCAAATTTCCCGCTGTAAGTGCAGTAATTGCATTACACTTTGTAAGGGCAAATTGTAGGTGTTTATTTTTGTCAGAATTATTATCAGCAAAACCTAGAAATTCTCCTTCAATGTCAAATTCCGAGAGTTTAAGATAGTGATTACCCATTTTAAGTTTTTGGTAGTGGTGCTTTTGGGGAGATAATAAGGTGCATGACGCTACTATACTGATGCTTCGTTTTGTGAATTTTTGTAGCGTCACGCACCCTACTAGTTTAATTTTCTTGCTTCGTAGGTTTGAGGTATTTTTAAAGGTTCGGGTAAGTCAGAAAACTCTAACTCCCAACCATTTGCTAAGGTGAATACTTTACCTGCTTCTGAATCTATTTGTTTAACAACTTCTTCCTCTAAGTCTTTTTTTGGAACGTATACTGTTAACTTGCCATCAGAATTGTTACGTAGCATGACTTTCATCTATTTTCCTCTTTATCTGGATTTTTTTCAATAAGTTCAAGTTCCTTTTTTTTACAGCCAACGACAAACCCTGACTGTAAAAAATGCACCGCGTATATATAGGAGCTTTGCAGAAACGTGCCAATGCTAACGACGTAACCAACTTCTCCCTTTTTGGCAAGAACAATACCAATTTCCTGACCGGGAAAAGTCCCATCATTTTTTAGAAGCTTACGAGTACGGACTTTATCACCAATTTCAAATTCTGGTGGTAAATGTAACTCCATTTCATCGGATTGTTGCATATAAATACCTTTATTTACGTGCTAAATTCAATAGTTCTTGTGTAGTTAGGCTACGTTTTTTGTGAGTTGATTCTTGGCGTACTGCGTCCAATACTGATTGAGTTTCCTCACGATTTAAGACAATTCCATGTTCGGCGAGCATTTTAATCAGTAAATGCCGACCTGAATGCTTGCCTACAACTAACCGTCGTTCCCAACCAACTTCTTCGGGTGCGAAGGGTTCATAGGTGCTGGGGTTTTGTAGTACTCCGTGAGTGTGAATTCCTGACTCATGAGTAAAAGTATTTTCACCCACAATCGCTTTCCAAGGTGGTACGCTGCAACCAGATGCTGCTGCAACTAATCGGGAGAGTTCTAAAAGTTGGCGTGTATCTATACCTAAATCAATTCCATGCAAGCGTTTGAGCGCCATTACAACTTCTTCTAATGCGGCATTTCCCGCGCGTTCACCCAATCCATTTACGGTAGTGTTAATTGATGTTGCACCAGCTTTGACACCAACGAGTGCGTTAGCTGTGGCAAGTCCAAAATCATTGTGGGTGTGCATTTCCACAGGAATTTGCAGTCCGGAAACAAGTTTTTTAACACGTGTGCAGGTGCTAAATGGGTCGAGTATTCCTACTGTGTCGCAAAATCTGAACCTTTGGGCGCCCCATTCTTGAGCATAAAGAGCGACATCTTGGAGGAAGCATTCATCAGCTCTAGAAGAATCTTCGCCACCAACAGCTACCCATAGTCCATTATCAACAGCGTAGCTGATAGTATTTCTGAGTTGCTGCAACGTTGTGCGCCATTGCCCCTCGAATTTAGCCGCAATTTGCACTCCTGAAACAGGTATAGAAATATGAACGCGATTCAATCCGCACTTAATTGAAGCTTGGATATCAGAAATAACTGCACGATTCCAACCAAGCAATTTGGCTTTTAAACCTGATGCCAGTATCGCTTGAATTGCGCGCGTTTCTTCAACACCCATTGCTGGAATACCGACTTCCAATTCATGAACGCCAATTGCATCTAGAAATTTAGCAATTGCCACCTTTTCTTCTAAATTAAAGGCAACGCCAGCAGCTTGTTCACCGTCACGCAACGTAGTATCGTTGATACTTATTTGGTTCATCGAATAAATACCCCTCTTGGAAATTTTCTTGACCTCCGGAGCGTTAAATGTAAATTTAATCAGCAGTATAAAATTAATCTAAAATTAGCTCTTGCATAAATTTTATTAAATTTTATACATCTTCTTATAGAAGAACCCTTTTATCCTCCGAAAACTATCTTTATATAACTTAGCTAGAGTAAGAATAATTTATCTGTATAGTAACCAACCATAAAGCCGACTATTTCTGAATCATTTTTACTTTCTAGATTGAGATATTTACGGACTCATGTGTATCTGAATCTTTTATATAAGTTAGATTTCATTCATGAAACTAGTTAAATTACTTGTTTCTCTAGCCAATCAAAAATACGTGCTAGCTGTTCAATATTGATTAAGCCGTACTGCCAAAGTAACATCGGCAAAGGAGCATTTTGTGATTCTGGATGCTTTAGTGCTACTGATATATCAGCCGTTGAAAGTTTGATTTCACTTTGCAAAAAATTCATGAAGCTGGTATTACTATTACAACTTATCATACTCAACAAAACTCCTAGTGGCGCCAAGTAATCAAAAAATAAGTTAAAATAAATACAAACATGAAAGTATCAGCACTCCTGGTATTTTGAGACAATAAAAGTACACATTTTATACATAAATAAATTTAGTTGTTTTGAAAAATGAAAACAACTTTCATCTCAGCTTCCATATACAGCTTGTGACGTTTATACTATCAAGCTATGTTATTGCAAAGTTTTGCATCAATTTGCATAAATTAAATACTGATTTAATGAACTATTGATATACTCAAAAGTGATTAATAATAAGTAAAAAACTTTTCCTTAATTGAGCAGAAATGCATAAGTATTTATACATTTTAATAATGTATACTCAATTTGTATTTACACTTAAACTCGGTTTATAGGCTAAAACAAAGAAACTGTATATCGGGTTTCAGTAGTGATTTTAAAGAAGATTGTCAAGAACATTTCACAATTTCCAACATTCTTCAAGCCAATCGATTAAGGAAGACCGACTAGCAAAAAATTGCATTAAAGTACTACGAACGAGAATAGCTGTAAGCGTGTCATCAATATATACTCGTAGTGAACCATCGTTTGGACACCAGCAAGGAATCATTAACTCTTGTAAACGACGATAAATTTGCCAGCGTTCTGCAAAGGGAACGTTAATTATTTGCGCGTCCAGCGCTTTATGAGAGGCAGGGTACATGTTTTATGAATAAAAAGCTATGTGATAGTTTTATGCTTATAGCAGATAGGTGAAACTAGGTAACCGAATCGGTGGATATTAAATTTATTAAATTGATTAATGATGTACTCAACCGCCCAAACGTATATTTAACAAAAATTTAAAATCTTTCTTAGGGTAGGGGCGTGAGTATTTATCAGCTTAGGGACTAGATATTTTGGGGCAAAGGCGCGCGTATTTTTGCACTCAATCTTGGAGCTAGTATCGCGAGAGTTGATAATATTTCTGAGTGAAACGTTTCTTGACTTTTACTTGCACTCAGCCAATGAAAGAGAGTATCAAATCACGGCTAAATGTATATTAAGTAACCATTAACATCATATATCTATATTGAGTAGAACATGTGATTCCTTCAGGTTGTTTTAAGTTTGTAGACATTTTGTGCAGCAAGAGCTGAAACTGCTGTCTGCTGTGCATTCAGGCGCCTGCTGTGATGACGGTGAGGTATAGGTAGAACAAGGAGAATATCGAGTGCGTGTTGAATTTGTTTACATTTTTTAAATAATTTTGGTAATTTATTTAACAATAAAATGCTAGTAAATGATAAAATCGAGCGATTCAGCGAACAAAATTAAAAACTATAAGGGTTGTGTAAAAATGGCAGAACGTTCTAAACCTGCGTCTCGAAAAATTTCCTCTGCGTCTAAATCTTCTTCGGCACAAAAGCGTCCAGTGGCTAGAAGAACATCTTCAGCGTCGAAGGTTTCTTCAGCGGGAAAAAAAACCAAAGAGTCAAAGGAAGTTTCTGTCGCAGATGAAGTAGAAGCTGTAAAAGCTGTAGACGCAGATGAAGTAGAAGTTGTAGACGTAGATGAAGTAGAAGTTGTAGACGTAGATGAAGTAGAAATTGTAGACGCAGTTGAAATAACTACTTCTGCCACCGAGACTACAACCGCCGAAACAGATACACCAATAGAACCAGCAGCTAAGTTGGCGCCCAAAACTAAATCTTTGGGGATGTTTTTACAAGACCCCAGCTTACCAAAACTGAGCGGTAACTATAAGTTTCCTTTAGATAAAGATTATTTGGTAGCAACAGGTTCAAGCCGATTTGCAATTCGAGATACAAATGAAAGTGGGCAACCCGTTTTTGCTAGTCCTGATTGGTCGAAACAAGAAAACTTATCGTTTGAATATTTCGAGCAAAACGGTTTAATAGATAACCCTGCATTTCATCAGGTAAATGTATTTGGTGTACTAAGTCGAACTTTAGACTTAGTAGAAGAAGAAGTAGGTCATCCAATTATTTGGAAAGACGGTGGACCGCTTATTGTTCGTCCTCACGCTTTTGAAGGAATGAACGCATATTATGACCCGATGAATCCTTCGCTCAACTTTGGCTACTTCAATTCTCCCTTCCGACGGGCGCCAGTTTGGACTTGTTTATCACACGATATAGTCTCGCATGAATTAGGACACGCGATTCTTGATACCTTCCGTCCGATGTATTTATATACTAGTGATATTGATACATCGGCTTTACACGAATCTTTTTCTGATATCTTGGCAATGTTCGCAGCGTTGCAATATCCAAGTGTAGTTGAGTATATATATAGAGAAACAGGTGGCGATATGCGCCATCCTAGTTTAATTACTCGTCTTGCAGAGGAATTTGGTGTAGGTATATTTGGTGCAGGTGTACCTTATTTACGTTCTGCACTCGAAGGAGCAAAATATGCTCCCGACCAACCCAAGGAACCCCATGTGCGTTCAACAATTTGGACTGCTGCTATTTACGAAATCATGCAAAAACTAGTCGAAGCTATAAAGCCAGATAGTTTTGATGATACAGCAGAGGGGTTTGCAGGATTTGTTAATGCACTTGTTAAAGCGACACATGTATTAAAAGGAATGCTCATCCGCGCGTTGCACTATACTCCACCAACTTCGTTATCAATGCCAATGTTGGCACGATTAATATATGAAGCAGACGCGCGCGTTTATCCAACTGACAGCAAATTTAGAGATATTGCTAAAAAAGTATTTATCGAGCGCAACCTGTGGAATGAAAAAATTGATTTAAAGGCACCAGATATTGGTAGCGTATTTAAAGACTTTCAAGGCGCCGATACACGCACATTAATGAGGGCAATAGTTCACAATGCTCCTGCTTTACGTATACCTGAAACAGCCTCACGTTTTCTCAAACCACGTTTAGTTACTACTACTCGTCATATAGACAAAGTAAAAGAAGGTTCCGAAACAGTAATAAAAGAAATAACCGAACGCTACCTTGAATACACTTATGAATATTCACAAATGGTGTCAGATTTTCTTGGTGGCATGAGCGCATTTACCGTTTACGGTGGTGGAACCTTAGTAATGGATGAAAACTGGAACACAGTTTGTCTTGCAGCTTACCCAGAACCAATACAAGAAGACCCAGCAGGTACAGAAGGTGGCAAAGCGGCATGGAAACGCGCGCGCGAACAATTCGATAAAATACACGGTGGTAACATTCAGCGCACCTTAGCATCCAAAGACGAAAACCGCAGTATAAAAGACCGTCCGGTCGTTCCCGGTTGCCCCTTCGTAATTCAATCAACATCAACAGGAGGATACAGACTAGTGCGTCGTTGCTGCAACCTGCACGAACACATCAAAGGAATTTCAGTAACTCAAAATGGACTAGCTGACCTATAAACCTATTTAAATCCCCCCCTTAATAAGGGGGGCTTAAAGTAGGCTGTTGACTTTGATGGTTTAGAGAAAATATTTTTTCATACAGAATTTGTGCCTCATGGCGCCTGCGTAAAAAGCTAATAATAATCAGGGTTTTGAGCTTTACGACTGAACACAACAATAG
>NZ_JBXXZH010000102.1:0-27914 GCF_059640475.1 Calothrix sp. CBUCES-K 9914 | reverse complement strand
CGAGTCTTGATGCCATCCCTAACAATTGCTCAGCAGACGAAAGTTGCCATCATGTCAACTGTGCAGCCCACGCTGCTACGGACGCTGCTGCTGCTCTTACCCCTGCTTCACCGCTATCAGCCCACCTGGTAGCGCCATTCAGTCGCAAATGAATGTCAATTCATCTTGTGCAGATGTCTCTGAACGCGACGAGAATATTGCTGTTGTCCGCGCTGCCCAGCCCTGCCTGTGGTGACCCCAGCAGCCCACCAACCGAGGCATGGCTGACCTCCATTAACGAGTAAACGAAGAGAATCGTACACGTACAGGGCACGTAGTGTATCGTTGAGGAGCAGCATGAGGGGTGCCCGTGAAATGGCCGATGGTGGGCTGCCTGGTGTGTCAGAATTTCGAGGCAGTCTGCTGTTGTAATCAGTTCTGACAATCAAATTGTAGCAAGTGGTAGTAATGATACAACCATAAAGATATGGGATATCAATACTGGAAAATGCGTAAAAACTTTGCAAGAACATACTAGGGGAGTAGCTTCGTTATTGATTAGCTCAGATGACAAAATCTTGGTAAGTGGCAGTGGTGATAAAACTGTGAAAACTTGGGATATCAGTACTGGAAAATGCTTGAAAACCTTTGAGGGTCATCAGTTTGCAGTTTGGAGTGTTGCTATTACTCCCGATGGTAAAAAATTAATTAGTGGCAGTAATGACTGTGACATTAAAATCTGGGATGTTGATACAGGAGAATGTATAAAAACGTTGCAAGGACATACTCGTGGATTATATTCGATATCTATAAATCCAAAAGATATGATACTACTTAGTGGTAGTAAAGACCAGACAGTAAAACTTTGGGATATTAATACAGGAGAATGCATCAAAACTGTACATGGATTTGCTAATTGGGTAAACTTTTTAGTAAATATTCCCAACGCAGAAACTATTATTAGTGGAAATGAAGATGGTACAATCAAAGTCTGGGATATTGGTAATGGAAAACTTATAAAAACTTTAACTGCTCACTCTGAATGGATTAATTCACTTGCACTTGGTCATAATTCTGCATTACTAGCTAGCTCTGGAGGAGATGGGAAAGTAATGCTTTGGGATACAATAAAAACAGAATTGATAGGTACGTTTGAACTTGATCATAGTCGAGTATTCACTTGCTCTTTCAACGAAGATAATAGTATTTTGGCAAGTGCAGGGACTAGTGGCAGTATAACTTTATGGAGTTTACATAACAAAGACATTTTGAAAACATTACAAGATGATTCAGATATATACTGCTTAGTTTTTGCAGATAACAATACTTTAATCAGTAGTTCATATGGCAAAATAAAAATCTGGAATATTCAAAGCGGAGAATGTGTAGCATTGCTAAAAGGACATTTTGGAAATATACGGTCACTTTCACTTGCTTCAAACTCAGAATGTTTAGCTAGTGGAGGTGACGATAAAACTATTAGATTATGGGATATTAAAACTAGAGAATCTTTAGGGTTATTAGAAGGACACATTAGCAAAGTCAACTCTGTCGCATTTAATGCAAATTCTCAAATATTAGCGAGCGGTAGCTGTGATGAAACAATAAGACTTTGGGATATCCAATCACAAAAATGTTTGAAGATATTAAAAGGTCATACTGGTAGAGTTCAATCAGTTGTTTTTCTTTGTGATTCTTCTATTTTAGTAAGTGGTAGCTACGATGGTACAGTAAAGGTATGGAATACTGAAACAGGCGAATGTTTAAAAACACTTAATGATAGACCCTACGAAAACATGAACATTACAGGCACCACTGGTTTAACAGCAGCAGAAAAAGCCACGCTCAAAGCACTCGGCGCCGTAGATGAACAAGATTTGTAAAAATAATTACGTCCTTGTGCAGCTATTTAGGTGCCTGTC
Organism: Calothrix sp. CBUCES-K 9914; assembly: GCF_059640475.1. Lineage (NCBI taxonomy): Bacteria > Bacillati > Cyanobacteriota > Cyanophyceae > Nostocales > Calotrichaceae > Calothrix > Calothrix sp. CBUCES-K 9914. The sequence continues at coordinate 26,013 of NZ_JBXXZH010000102.1, read as the reverse complement.
TCGGTCATGCTACTATATCAATAATTATTTTACCAAGACCTTGGATATCTTTTTTATGACCGTTCTTTACGAAGACGAGTACATTGTTTGTGATGACGATGCTATTACAATTCATTGGTATTACTTTCCAATTGGCAGCAAATGCATTCCTTACAATAGTATCCGTAGCGTTCAAGAGGAAAGCATCGGGTTTTGGGATGGAGCAGGGCGTATTTGGGGGATGGGTTTGAGTCCAGAATGGTTCCACTTAGATTGGAAGCGTCCCTCAAAAACGAAATCCATTATTATTGATGATGGCAACTGGGTAAAATCAATCATCACCCCAAGGGAACACGACATAGTTCTGCAAATTCTTCAACAAAAAGTAAATCGATAAAAGTATGCCTGTTAGGTTATATTACCAACTTAAAGACTTAAGTACTTGGATACTTATTCAGCTTCTCCAATAAGTGTAAAAGCAGCCCAATGCAAGGGATGCTTATATTCCTCTTTAGCTTTAGTTACTAACATTGCTTTACGTAATGCCGTAGCTTTATCAAGCTTTTTTTGACGAAGATTTTTGTAAAATTCGTTCATCAAAAACTCGCTAGAGCCATCATCTACAGCCCAGAGGGAAACAATCACGCTTGTAGCACCAGCACTAATAAACGAGCGAGATAAACCAAGAACGCCATCTCCTGTGATTTTACCTCTACCAGTATCACAAGCACTAAGTACAACTAAATCAGCATGAAGTTTTTGTTTGAACTTTAAAATTTCCTCTGCGGTCAGTAAACCATTATCTGTACCAAAGGGGGCAAGAGCAATAGCACTTTTCAGACCATACAAATTATCAAATAATCCATGAGTTGCAAGATGAATAATTCTTGATGTGAACATTTTTTCAACCACTGTATTTTTGGTTGCAGCACTACCAATCAAAGGTTGAGTGTTGAGTATGGATGAAATTGCTTTTGCTTCTTTTTCTGCTCCAACTAAAGGTTGTAGTTGCGTAGGTTTTGAAAAAGGCTCTAAAGATATAGTAGGCATAGTTGGATTGCCGACAACTAGATTATTTAAATTCTGTTTTATTTTTATATGCTGTTTTTGCTTACGAGTTAAATCTAATGCTTGAATTGATGGTGCTGTGAGAATAGTATGTTTTTCAATTAAATATTTGCCTTTCTCATCAATTAAGGCGCCGAATGGTACGAGAAATAAAGAACCTTGAGGAATAAAAATCACTCGTTCGTTAGAATTAGTAGGAAGAACGTCTATAATAGGTTTAATTAATAAGTCGTGAAGTTTCTGTAAATTTTGAGTGTGATTCTTAATTGAAGCATTTTCTGAATTTTGTACTACCAACCCACGATGACGAGTAACTAAATCTATGGCGCCTAAAGATATACGTGTATTATTAATAATTGTATCTATACTATCTGTATATTTTTTCAAATCGTATGAGCGAAATATGATTTTCCCTGTGGGTTTAATCAGCCATATGTAAAGATTTGATTCAATTATTGAATACTCAACAAGTGTTGCATTCTGTTCAGTAGCAATTGCTTTAAGTTGATGAATGGACGGTAAATCAGCAAGTGGCTCCCCATTTTTAGGATTCGGTCCATCTAATTGATTCAATAATGGCTGCATCTGTGAATCTACAGCATAAACAACTGGTCCATCATAAACACTTTCAGGTTTTAAAGTTCTCATTAATGAATCTGAAAATATACGAGCGCGCGCTTGCTCAGAAACTTCTAAAGCTACTTCGTATTTATTCTGAGCAATTAAAGCTTTTTGCAGAATTAAGTAGCTAGGGTAATGGTCTTCATCAAAAAATGATACTAATTCATCATCAGGAAATTCTCTCCTCATTATTAGTTGTCCAGAACGCCTCATATCCTCTAACCTCTGAATATTTTTGCGAATAAAAGTCTCTGCATCTAATGGTTTGTTAGATTGTAAGTAAGCAAAAGCAAGAGAATATAAAGAGATAGCTTCTTCCTTACTGATGTAGTTGAAATTACTCTGATTTTTATAATATTCTACTTGTGTTTTATAAAATGCAATACTCTCCTGGTGTTTTCCTAATATATTGTATGTTTCACTAATTTTCTTAAGTATAGTTTGTTCTTGTTCTCCACGACATATATTTCGATAATACTGACAATGTTCTATCGCTTTAAGCCATAAATATAAAGATTGTTTATAATTACGCTTTTGATATAAATCAATGCCTTGTTGAAACAAATATTCGCTCTTCTCTGATGACACATTGATTGCAAATTTATCGATTTCTATTACAGGAAGTTGATTTATTTTATTATAAATAGCAACTGATTGTTCCCATAATTTAAATGCTGATTCAACTTGACATTCTTTATAATGTTTAACACCTTGGTGATATAGTTCTTCTGCTTTCATTTTGAGAATATCACTTTTCTCCTTTATTGCTGCCATTCTTTTTTGTATTTCTATCTCACCCTTTTCATCTTTTATTCCTTTCGCTATTATCAAAGCATGTCTCAATGATATCGTGGCATCACTATATTTACCTAGATAATAATAACTATCCCCAAGACCTATAATAGCTTTAACAGTATTTTGATAATCATGAATCATAGAGTAGTTTGACAAAGCCATTTGAAAAGGTTTTATAGCACTATCAAATTGTTGATTTTGATATAATCTATTTGCTGTTATTAAAGATGTTTTTGCTTCTATTTTTAACTTCTCAATAGTATCTTTATTCTGGAGTTTATATTTATTGAACCAAGTATATTGATATATTTTTTCATTTACTAGCTCAGGAGTTGAAGGGATATCGTAGCGTTGATTCACAATTAAGTATTGTTGATAGTACTCTGTTATTTTAGTACAATTACCTATAATATTATAGACAGTGCCTAAATTAATTAAAGCTTCTGTCTCTCTTGAAACGTCTTTTATATCTCTAGAATATATTAACGCTTTTTCAAAAGATTGTATAGCAAGTTGAAATTCTCCTTGATTATACTGTTTCTTACCTTGCTTAAGTAGTTGATTAATTTCTACACTCTGTATATTTTGTGGCTGCGCTACTGCTCGAAATATTTTATACATTAATAATTCAAACACTAATGATATCAGTAGAACAGATGCTAAAGTAGAAACTTTGAATCCTATTTTATACAAACGCATAAACTTCATATAATATATTACAAAACTTCAAGTCAGAAAAAGGCAGATACTTTAACAATATATATCTGAGCTACTAGAAGTTATGCAAATTGGTGGCGCCAAGCTCAAGGAGTACAATTTGCGTGCAGCGAGTGCTAGTAGATACTTTAATCTGAACTTACCCCCATATTCATGTACTAAAATCGCCTCAACGCTGTATCTTAATGGCGCGCGCGGAGGCAGAAACTAATACACTTCATCCTGATTTAGGTGAAGAAATATATACTGCTTGGGTAGAAATTATGAATCTAGCAAACCCTTACGACGTTGATTTAAATGATTGGATTAATGTATTAACTGTTAATATAAAGTAGAGCCAGTAATCGTCCGCGCGCTGTTTGAGGCAATTAGGTTGATTATTATTAAGTACTCGGAGCTAATACGTCAATCAATTTAAATTTTTCGTAAACAAGTTCAAAGATTTTTATGATGCTTGGCAATTAAATTTTGGAGATACAAGCATGTATCTGCCAACGTCAGATACAAAAAATTACCTTCACTGTCAAGAATTTCATACTCATCAATGACGTTATGATTTGCATCTTCTCCCCATCCATGACCAATAAATATTCCGTCATGTTTTGCTTGTTCTATAAGTTTATCAATTTCTAAAAGTTTGTCTCTATATTCAACTTTGAGTTTCCCAACTCTAATCATCTCATCAAGTCTGGCTTCATATTCATCGTACATTTTGTACATAAAAACTGTGTAAATAGGTGGACAGTAAAAAACACATTAATTATATAAATCTTAATACGCATGGCGCCTGCGGTTTATTCAATTGGCATCAGTTTATATAAATACAGGCACCTTCAAATAAGGCGTTACTGTATGAAAGCCATTGGGAATTGGTTTAACTGCCATTGTTTTCCCCTCTAGAAAGAACAAATGTATTTTAGCGTGAGAAGAGATGTATGGAGGTGCCTGAAAAAGTATGTTTTTACATGGTGCCCAATTTATATTCATCAGATAGTACTCTATAATGCATAAATACCAATCGCCTTCGTAATAGTGTGGCGAGAAATAGTTTAACAAAGCCGAACTTCAATTTGAGTGGATAGGGCAACGCTAGCCACTTAATTGGCACAAAGCCCAACTGGGTATAGAACGGTAGCAACCTCGCTCCACATAATAGGTACAGTGGCGCAGTCGCTTGCTTAATTAGATGTTCAGCTAGATATGTTCCCAAGCCTTGACGGCGCCAATGCATGAGCCACAACTAAACTGCCCAATTCCTGAACACTATGATGTTGGCGCAGCTGACCTATTGCCACTAAGTGTTTATTATTCTCAATTACCCAAAACTGGAACCAAGTCAATTGTGTAGGATTAACTCGTTCAGTAGACACTAGTGACTTAATTGCCTCCGCATCTGTGGCACAGGCTTTGCGAAGAACACATTCTGGTGGCAACTTGAGCGTACCTTCTGGTTGATGATTCATGGTTTAGTTCTCGAAGTAATAATTGCTGCTCTATTTTTTGGTATGGCGATTTACATGTTGCCCTTTCCAGTCTTATGCAATAATAATTACGTATATTATTATTATCAATGTTCCATCTCTTGGCGCCGCTCAAAGCCGGAAGAGTTTATCTAGAAAAAATAAAGTTTGACATTTAAGCCCACATCTATAAACACAGGCGCCTTTAACAATAAACTTGAGGCGCCTTTAACAATAAACTTGAGCTTTTTAATATAGCGCGACTACTTCCACCAGCGCTTAAATAATAACGGTGACACTGATAACAATACCAAAAAAACTGACGCTAGTATAAACGAGGACGCATCGCTTCCTTGTAAAGCGGTTTTTCCGGAAGCACCTAACCAGGTATACGCAATCGTCCCTGGAATTACTCCAACTAGAGTTGCAAGGGTATAAATCTTTAGGTCGATTGCGGTTAGTGCCAACAAAAAGTTAATAATAATCGTTACCCACTGAATAATGTTAATTAAATTAGTATAAACACTCTCCGTATTGTCTATAAATTCGCTACAAGTATAACTTCATTGGCACCGTTTTTAACAACTGTATAAGTCAAAGGCGCCTTTTAATTTCATCTTTGCTGCGTTGTCCAAGGCGCCAGAGGATATTCTGATGGTTTCAGCAGCTTTTACAGCAATCATTGTTTTGTCGGTTTCATGCTTAAATTGGTAATGATTCTTCAAGTTGTCTGAGTAACTGTTGAATATCTGAGAAAAGCTTGAGCTAAGTTTTGTTGAGTGATTTGATAACTTGTGTATACCGTAGCAACGTTTCCTAAGAGCGAATATATTTGCTAAAAACATCACTAAAGTCACGTTTTGTATAATTTACCAACATGATGGAATTGAGGTTTGTAAGAATATCATTGAATTGAGTTGTTATCGCTTCCCCAGATGTTACATTACTAATCTTGTACATAGATGCGATAGCATCTAGCGTTTTTAGTGCATTATTTCTACAAATATTATCGGTATACTGACGCTTACTAATGCTAATCAAGGTTTTATAGATATCCTTCAATTGTTCGATAAAGTCCTTTCGCACATTTATAATGAATGAGTTTGCTCCAATATTAAACTTTAATTCGATATCCATATCTATGGTTCCGGCTGTTTCCAATGTTACGCCTGAAATTATCTCCGAAGCATATTCGTATCTTTTTATAGACCGCTTTGAGGAAGCAGCAGTAACACCGTCTACGTGAATTAATGCAAAGTTGGTAAAACAGTACTCGTCTTTCTTTGACTTAATTAGGAAAAATATCTTTTCACCATCTTCGTGAAACAAATAATCATCAGCATCAACCTTATTAAAATCTTGGGGCTGAATTATGGAGCCGATATCACTCAAACCAAGCGCTTCTGAAGCCATTGCTCTAAACATTTTAGTAGTCTCCGATTAATAGTTTTTTAGAAGGAACGTTTCTTCTCGTCAGAACACTTCCCAAATTTTAACAAGTTCAAAGCTAATGTCAATATTTGTAACTAACTACAAACAAGCCAATGAAGGAAACCACTGTCTTCTGCAAATAAGGGGTGTCTCAAAACCACATTATCTGCATTCTGAACCACAATCGCTGCAAACAGTTGAAGAAAAAGTTATGAGTCAAGAAGAGGCAATTGAGTTACTCCTTGGGTAAAGGTTCGAGTGAAAAAGGCGCCCGCATCGAAGACGAAGCCGCAGTAGGAAATATCAGTGCTGAGTGATTGGGGCAGTGCATTACCAAAGCTGTTATTAAACCCAGAATTGTACTGCCGCCTAAAAACCCTGCGTATATCTTTAAACCGAGAAATGCGGTTGGCACTGGAGGTATTGCATGGTAACGAACTAGGTACAGCTTTGCGTAAAATAGTGGCGAATTGAGGGGTTGAAATTTGAACGCAAAGGGGAGACAGCACGCCTTTGGGGGTTCCCGCCAATTAATTTCATGTACTACCGATAAACTATTGAGTTCAAAAAAGAGTCGGCGCCTCCCCGATGAAGATTCGTAAAAATAATTACAGAGTACTAAGATACGCGCCATATCTAAATTTGAGTTTGAAATTTGTGGGTTATAGAAATTAGTACCCAGTTTAGGCACAGTTTGTCAAGAATTACGTCAAATATCCTGCGGTTAAATTACTGTATTATTATTCCTAATGTAGTAATTTTCCGTGCGTATGAAATATACTAACTAAATTTATTTGGTACTTGGCAATCATGATAATTCTTGTCTGGAAAAAAAGTATAGGGAGTAACATATCTTTCGTTAATAAAGCATTTAACTGGATGCTATTGTTCGTCACAAATATCAAAAAGCGTCTGCTACCGTTGTTATTTTTGCTCTCATTTACAGCAGTACTACTACTTCAAAGCTTTTCCCTACCTAATATTGCCCAACTACCTCCCCAAAATCGACAAGAAATTCGTGGTGTGTGGCTGAGTAGTAATGATTTAAATGTTTTTCGCTCTGGCGCTAAGGTACAGTCCGCCATGCGCCGACTGCAAGAACTGAACTTTAATACTATTTATCCTGTAGTTTGGAACGATGGTTATGCAAAATACCCCAGTGCTGTTCTCCAAAAAAAAGGTATCCCCTTTTTCTTTAGAGGTGCGGAAGGACAAGATGTGTTTGCAGATATTATCGCCCAAGCGCGCAGTACTGCGTTACTAGCTATACCCTGGTTTGAATTTGGTTTTATGGTTCCCCTGACTTCCGAACTTGCATCAGCACATCCTAATTGGCTAACACAAAAGCGGGATGGAACTCAAACTTCAATTAGTGCAGCAGGAGAAGTTGCATGGTTGAATCCATTTCATCCGGAGGTGCAGAGTTTTATCAGCGAACTCATAGTGGAAATCATGACCAAATACAATCCCGATGGTATTCAATTTGACGACCACATGAGTTTGCCTATAGATTTCGGTTACGACAAGTATACTATTAATCTTTATACTCAAGAAACTGGCAACCCTCCCCCGCCTAATCCTCAAGCTCAAGCCTGGATAAAATGGCGTGCTGATAAAATTACTGCCTTTATGGTAGACCTCCACCAAAGCGTAAAAGCAATAAAACCAAATGCGATTGTCTCAGTTTCCCCTAATTACTACGATTTTGCCTACAAGTTTCACCTGCAAGATTGGCTAAACTGGGTGCGATTGGGTATTGTTGACGAGTTAGTCATGCAGGTTTATCGTGACGATTTAAACGACTTTAGCAGTAAAATTACTCGCCCAGAAGTTTTAGAAAGTCAACAAAGTATTCCCGTTGGTATCGGTATTATGGCTGGATTGCGGGGTCGTCTGGTGACAATCGCCCAAATTCAATCCCAAGTACAAGCAGCGCAACAACGAGGCCTAGGTGTTGTTTTTTTCTACTACGAGAGTCTTTGGGATATCGCCCCAGAACCAGCCCTGCAGCGACAGTCAGTATATGCAGCGCTTTTTCCTACTTCCAGACGGCGTGATGTATCTCAAATTACACCTCGCCAACCAACTTTTAAAACCGTCTCTTTACCTTTATTTACCAGACCTAACGCAGGAAGGTTCTTCGCGGGTTATTTTCTGGAATTATCGAGTGCAGGTGGCGCCCCAAGACGTATTTTATTAGATACAGGCTCATCAGGACTGCGAGTGCCCAGAGAATTTTTAGGTAATGCTCCCATACGCAGAACAGGGCAAACTATCAGGGACACATTAAGTGATGGTACTATTTTAGAAGGTGAATTAGTTTACGCTCCGATTCGCTTTGGTTTAATTCCCACAACAGAACCCGTACCTATACAAATTGTGACTAGTCGCCAATGTACCGCACAAAGACCTAACTGTTCCGCTAAGAGCGGTACTCCTTTCTCCGGTATTATTGGAGTCAACTATTTTGAAAAATCCCTTCCCTACAACCCGTTAAGAAAGTTACCAGGGAATTTAAGTAATGGATTTATTGTCACTGGTAATAGTAACAGTAACGGTAATCTGACTCTAGGTTTAACAAGTGAAAATCAAGCGGGTTTTAAAATGGCTGCTTGGACTAAACAACCTGCAATTAATGGTGTCGAAGGTGACAGATGGGACTCTCGACTGGGGGGAGTTTGCGTAACTATCGCAGGCAATGCAACAAAAATTCCTTGTAATGCCAGAATGATTGTTGATACTGCAACTATTAATGGCTCGATAGAAGTTAAGTCAGCAGCCACAATTGGTAAACTAAAAGCAGGAGTATTAGGTGCAGCAAATGCCTTAAGGTTAGCAATTAATGGCGTTTTTGATTACAGTTTAACACCCGGTAACCGCGATGGTTTTAATCGCTGGAGTTTAAGTATATCGCCGCAATTAGAATTTCCGGTATTTGTTAATACTGGTATTGGCTTTTTTTATAGATTTGACGTACTCTTTGACCCCGTGAATGGGAGACAGGGTTTTCGTCCTCGGAGTCAATCAACTTAAGTAACCCCTATAATGTCACTCTCCGAAGCATTTAAAAGAAAATCAAGTAGTTTTGGCGCCTCTTCAACAGTCAAATAAGGTGTTACTGTATGAAAGCCATTGGGAATTGGTTTAACTGCCATTGTTTTCCCAAGTAATTGGTAAATTTAGCCATAGAATTATTTATTTGTAAATTTTTTGTTTAAATAGCCTAAGAAAAGTTAATTTTTGTGACTCTTCCTGTTTTAAGTCCGCAGACTGTTCCATTCCTGTTTTAAGCTGTACCGTTATCTACGCCGTCGATTCAATAGAAATTCCAGACTCAATGAAAATTGATTATTTTATGAGAGAATATTTACATATTCTTAAGTTCTATAATACATAAGCTGCAACAATGAAAAATATTTATAGTATAAGCTTTACAATTTTAGCTTCTGGCTTAATAGGTTTAGCTTCTTCTCTTCCTAGCAAAGCCGCAACTTTATACACAATCAGCAATATTGGTGAATTAGACAATGATTTGAATAGTACTAATGGCTTTATTTTTGCTTTTGACATTAACAACCAAAACCAAGTTACTGGCGCCTATTCAACTGACTCTGGGCAGCGAGCTTTTATTTGGGATAGTACAAAGGGTCTGCAAAACCTTGGAACACTAGAGACTAATGTTGGTGGAAGATATAGCACAGGCACTAATATTAATGATTTAGGTCAGGTAGTCGGTTTCTCTGGAGACAATTTAAAACTGCAAACCTTTGTTTGGGAAGAAAGTACAGGAATACGAGACTTAGGTATTCCAAACAGCGAGAATTTCAATCCAATCTCTGTTGATGACATCAATAACGTTGGTCAAGTAGTAGGAGACATAACTTCTACTCCTGGTGTAACGCGCGGCTATATTTGGAATACTAAGAAGAAAGAGAATTTAGTTCTTATCGAAGAACAAAGCAATAATAACATTGTTTCCACAGCCAAAGCTATTAATGATAAAGGAGAAGTAATACCATTTTAATACGAAGCTACACATAATCAGTTGGCTAAAAGCCTTGCTATATAAGTATCGTTTCTATGCAGCTTCACAAAAAATTGGTATAACTGGTTTTGTATTTGATAAAAACTCTAATTTACAGCCATATACTTATCTACGTACTCCTGATGGAAAAACAGAACCAATAGGTGTTGGCTTGCTGCCCTACGCTATTAATAATAAAACTCAAATAGTTGGTGAATATGTTCCTCCAAACACAAACAATCCACTGAATGCTTTTTTATGGGATAGAACCAACGGCGCCCGCAATTTAGGTGTTTTAGGCACTAGAAGCAATGGTGACAGTTTTAGTACAGCTTACGGTATTAATAATAAAAGTCAAGTAGTTGGTCGTTCTACTACAAACACTAGTACCAGTGGGTTTATTTGGTCTAACGGCGTAATGACCGACCTACAAAGTCTTATAAATCCTAACAGTGGTTGGACTATACAAGATGCTTGGGCAATTAATGATAATGGATACATTGTTGGTAATGGTACATTTAATGGTAAGGAGCGCGCATTTATATTGGCGCCCTTTGAACACGAATCTACTTCAATTCCTGAACCAGCATCAATTTTAGGTTTAACTAATCTTGCATTTATTACTTTTTATTATCAGTGGCGCTTTAAAAGGATAAGCCACGAAAAAAAGCACCGAATCTAGGAGAAGTCCGTTCACGTAGTGTCTCGCTTGCGAGAATTTGTTCCTATTTTCGATTACCACAAACGTACCAAACATGATTATTTCAATCTACAACAACATATGTACTATTTTTGCTCAGGTTTCAAGTCTGTGAATGCGCTAATCCTTAAAACTCATCATCCCTTTTTTTGGGCAGATCACTCAGTTTCCAAAGACCTATGCACTTATCTGTGTCTGCAAAACCTGCATCACGTCTTTCGTAAATAAGTTTTAATGGGGTCGGAAAGTTAAAGGGTTCCAGGCACATGTTAAGAGAGCGATAACCACCTGTTACGATAGGAAAATTTTCTCTAGTATCAGGGTGAGTGGTAGTCAGCAAATACTTCGATTTACTAGCTTTGAAATTCTCTATTGCTGCAAATATGTCCTCAAATGATAAGTGGAAAAAGCAGTCTCTACAAAGAATCAAATCGGCGTAGGGAACCTCATCTGAAGTCAGATCACAAGAGAAAAATTTCCGCTTAGGATTTTCATATTTTTTTTGATTAATTGTGATTAGTTCTTTAACAATGTCTCCACCAATGTAGTCACAATTTCCCAAGTCAACAAATTTCATCCAATTGAAATCGCCACAAGGTACATCCAAGAGGACATTAACATTAAGCTCTTGTATTAGGCTAGGCAAAATCGCGCGAATATGTTTAGTTTCAAAGTCTGATGAACCTGGACCTGATTTTGATTCTTCATCACGCCAATGATTCTTTTCATAAAACGAAGTAAATATTTCTTCTGATGATTTTCCAGCTAAATCTTTATATACTTTTTTTACCTTCCATAATCGCCATTTATTCAATAAAGACTGGCCTACTAATCTTTTTATTCCTTGCTTGAAAGTATCCATATATACACCATATAGGATTTATTTACTTGATTCAATTTTAACATTAAACTGTAGTGCATCATTTATCTCGAATGAGAAAGCTGCTGTAGCCCGATAACATTCTGGGAGTGAAGTAGTATGCTATAGCGGTTCTTAGTCACATGAGGTACAGATTTAAATAGTAAATTTCTTGTGGAGCGGGCATCCTTGCCCGCCCTTATGTACTTCATTAGAATAGGAAGCGCTATAAGTCTTTAATCATATATTCTTTTTAATACCCAATTACTGCATTATACCTGTATATGGTAGTACTTGATGTAAGGGTACAGCCCCCTTGAGTCAGGTATTCTTAAAAATATTAGCCACCTATATAACCAAAACCAGATTAATCCAAACGCAGCTATTCAAAATAATTCGGTGGCGCCAGCTTCTCTCTGATTGCTCTATAATGTATCTAGTTCTCAACTTATAATAGCTTTATAGCAGGCAGCGTCGCGAGTAGTGGCTTACGCTAAACTACACATTGAAACAAATAAACACAAATTTATGTCGTTCGAGTCTTACAGAAACACCGCTCAAGTTCTACAAGAATTTAATATTACATCATCTGAAGCTAGCTTTATTGTTGAAACTAAGTTTGATATTCGAGAAACTTTTAGAGAAGATTTAAACTTTTCGCTACGAGAGTTTTCTTTTGAAGACTCCGAGTATGCGATTTGTGAAGCTGTAGTTTTTCCAATTTTAAGAGAAGTATATCGTAATTATCGGGAAAGTTTTACACTTTGGAGCCATAAAACTCTTACATACGATATAAATCTGACTGGAATACCTGATTATATCCTAGCGAAAAAATCAGCATTAGGAAAAGAAGTTTTTGAAAAACCCTTCTTAATTGCAGTTGAAGCTAAACGCGATGATTTTATTAAAGGGTGGGGACAATGTTTAGCTGAAATGGTAGCAATTCAAAAACTTAATAAAAACTTGGAGCAAAATATATATGGAATTGTGTCTAACGGGCAATTTTGGCAGTTTGGGAAATTAAAGGGCAATATCTACACTAAAGAAATCAAATCATATACATTATCTGATGTAGATAAACTATTTGCAGCGCTTAATTATATTTTCATGCAATCCCAGCACGCGCTTGATTTATTTAACTGCGAACTGGCTTAAATTATTTCATCAATTGAAGCGCGCGTTTGCAATATCCAACTGCTTTAAATCTTCTTCTAACACAATTTTAACCCTCCTACTCTCCTCCCTCTGTGTACTCTGTGTCTCTGTGGTAAAAAAATAAATGTCACTGCTCTTAGAAGAGACGCCATTTGACTGCACAGGCGAGACACCTATGCTACAATACTGTTTAAAACGGCACTTTATCTATTGTAAATTTACTTTCAGAAGCAGGTACACGAGAATTGGTGTAATTTTTTGCAGTATCAACATTTACCTTTGTATTTACCAACATTAACTCATCGCGCTGTTGCCAAATAGTAAATATTTTCTCCCTACCATCATTGAGTGTTGCTGAATCGACTTGATAAATTCCATTTGCTCGCTTTAATTTTAAGCCTAGCAAATTTAATAGTCGGCTTAAAATCTTTATTGTTGGAATTTGGTCGGTATCTTTAACCAAATTAATACCCAAGACTCGCTTGATATGTTGACTACACTGTAACACTGTGTTTTTGAGTCGATTTAAATCTGTTTCCTGTTCTGTAAAGGTTCGTCCTAACTCTAAAAATTGCTGCATTCCTAACGCGCGTAATGCTTCAACCTTTAAAGTGTACGTTTTCAAATCGGGTAAAAAGACTTTTCCATCACCCGATAATAACTGTTGATACCATTCTTGTTTATCTTTGAGTCTAAAATACTCGCTTTCGTGGGTGAGATGATAGTGTATTAACAATTGAGCATAATATCCCTGGTCATCACGCATTTTTAATTCTGGAGTTACAGAAACACCATATCTTTGTTTAAGTGTATATTTACTAATTTGATGACGTTCTTGTTCGGTGAGTGAATGTTTGGCTAAGATTTTTTCGTACTCGACGTTATTTATATCGGGAGCATTTGCAACTGCATTGGCGCCTGAAATTTGATTTTTGCGTTTAATTTTCTTGATGCTGGTACTAATTTCTTTGGCTTTTTGCCGACAGGAACGCCAATCTTTTTGTACTTTGACAATTTCTAACATCAACCTGCGACGAGTTGGCAAGTCTTTGGGGTCAGTTGCCAAAAAAGCATGACGCAAATCGCGGATAATATTTTGATGTACAGCATTACTACGTAACCATACTTGATGACCATCTGCGATTAAACCTTCTTTCATTGATTGACGTAACATACAAACTGAAGCATTGACGCGCGCAGACAATTTTGCCCAAGTTCGTAGATGTACAGGGTCATACACTAACGGTAAATCAACATCAACATGATGTAGAGGACTCAATAGCGCTAAATTTTCTTTTTGATTTTCCTGATACCATTGTGATAGTAAACGGTAATTAGTACTACCGCTGCCAATTATTCCAATTCCTCGTTTTGCACACCATACTGTACGCGGTACTGAGTCGCGAACGCGCGCTAACGCTTGTCGTGCTTCTGAGTCAGGAATTACACCTTGAAAAATACCGTAAACGCGGTCAAAGTGCTGAACGTCAATACTAACACCTGTTCCTAAGCTCGGTGTTACAAACACTAAATCATAATCTGTAATTTTTTGATTGATTTCTGCAACGAAATCTACTGCTGCATGTCCGGGAGTATGAGTTGTACTACTACTAATAATCAATGATTTGGGAGATATTTTATATAAACGCTCTAAACGTTCTTTAAGATAATGCTCAATTGTTTCACAACTATAGCGTCCAGTACGACTATCAGTAGTAACATAGCATTTACGTCCAGCAATTAAATCAAGTTCAAGCTGTTGAATCAAAGGAGTTGGGTTAGGAGAATCGTAAAACGATACATCCCATCCTTTTTCAGGTTTCCATTGATTTTCTACTACCCAAGGTGTAATTGGGATTCCCGCTAATTGCTGTAAGTACTCAAGTGAAATATCTGATAAATCAGCATCTTGAGCAATTACTAAACCACCTGTTGTGAGTACGGTGTTAATAAGTTGCTGGAACGTTTTAAGAAGTTTAACGCGCTTATCTTTACATGTAGTACTATGTAGTAAATGGGATAAAGACTGCTCTACTTCATCTAAAATAATTATTCCCCCCGACCAATCATTTGGGTTGAGCTTCCATATCGAATCTACGCACAAACCCATAGAATATTGTGTAGAGACCGAATTAACTCCCCATTCAATACCAATTTTGTCGCAGAGGAATTTTCCTAGTTGAATGCGGTGGGTGATTAATAAGATTGGTCGGTTATTTGTTTTTGCGGATTCGATAATATTTTGTAATGCAGTTGTCTTTCCCGTTCCCTTCGCTGATTTTACACCAATTAATCCAGAATTAGGAAAGCTTAATTCACCCAAGTAACGACGATTAATTGTCAATGCAGCACTAACTGTTAGTTGAGCATGAGGTTTAGCTTGAGCTAAATATGTTTCTAAATCTAAGCTCTGACTGTAAATATTATCGACTGCATCGGCGCCTGTATTGACGATAAATTCATCAACACCTTTTTCTGTACCAGGTAGTTTCATTACCTGAACAGTACAATTTAAGGATTGAAATAGTAAACCAAGCTGAGAAATTGCGTTATCAACAGCAGCGATTTTCCTCGCTTCTGTCTCATAATCAAAACAAATGTAAAATTGGCGCCTTCCCGTAATTGTAAAAGCTGCTAAATCTGGTATAAGTTGCCGACTAATAACTTTACCAAAATCATTTTTTGTCACGCGATACCCACTGGTAATTCCCGGTATTGCAATAGCAACATAACCCAAAGATAATAACGCAGCAGCTTTCTTAACACCTTCACAGATAATTACTGGAATATTACGCTCAATAACCCACTTCCAGAAACCTTCACTTTCACCATTTTGGTTAATAGTTATATTGTCAGGTAAATCAATATTGTAACGTGTACCTACTTTCTGCCAAACTTGTAACGTTACCCGTAAACAAAATACGCGCGTACCTGTTGCAGGAGGATGCTCATACTTAATAGATTTACCCTTTTGATTAAGTCGAGGTTGGTTTGGCTTAAAACATCCCCACTCCATCGCTTCCCAGTTATTTAAAGGGTCAAGTCCTGAACACCACCAACCCCCAGAACTAACATGTGCGTAACGCTGTAACCAGCTATTTCTGACCATACCTGTGTTAGTACGGGGAACCTGCTCGGAAATTAGCAAGTAATCATAGGCGCCATTATCTTGAAGAGAACTAAAGTTCAAGCTCGCGATGTCAGAATCAATACCACTACCAAGAACTAACTCTTCAAAATGCTGTGGATGCAGATAGTACCGATACATGTTATCTAAGCTCAATGCTTCATACGATGCAAACAACTTAACATGCATCCACCCCTTTTGATATAGGTACTAAGTAAAGACTCTAGGGTAATCTATATTATATTGTAATATAAAGCACTTCGCTTTCTACATCATTAATTGATCCCTTTAACCTTATCGTTAAATCAATAAGTATGTATTGTAATATTTATCAGCTCATAAATTTTGTAAATCAGTAAATTCTCCAAACGTAACAAATCTTTTCACTAGTTTACAAATAAAAACAAACATGAAAAAATGGCTCTTCCGTACTTTACGTGCTAAATTTGTTGAAAAATCAGGTTTAAATCCTTGCTGTGCTTATCTTCGAGCTACTATTACTTTTATAAATATCAAATTCATTAAATTTCATCTATAAGTGCCTGTAAACCTTGATTTTAAAGGATAATTATCTATTTAAATTCAAATTTAGCACGTAAAGTACGGAAGAGCCATAGCACTAGAAGGTCGGCGCCGCGTCAAGGAACAATTAAAGAAAATGGGTTCTTTCGAGTACCACCAAACCTCATTTTCATATATAGATATCGAAACGCGCGAAGAACGTTATGTAGGTGTTCCAGAAGAACGTGGGCGAGATTTAATTTCTACTGATCCCCTAGACCCAGGTAGTGTTTATGTAGCTTCGGTTGATGACCAAGCAAAAGTTGGATTATACCGTTTAGAAGTAGGATGTGCAGCAGGAACTGGTAAATTGAAGATAGCTGGTGGCGTTGACGGTGCCATGAAAGAATCTATCCACCGAGCATTTGCTTATATCCAAGGTAATAAAGTAAATATGGGTATAGCCCAAGCTGTTGTCACAACTGATTTTCATGTAGAAGCAATCGACTTATTGACAAATCGCGTTAATTGTGACGCTGGTATTGGCTTGTTAGTAGCTATATATTCCGCTCTCAAAAAATATCCTGTACAGCCAGGACTTCTAGTGTTAGGCGACCTCAGCATCCAAGGTAATATTAAAGCAGTTCGGTCTTTAGCTGAACCATTACAACTTGGAATGGATAATGGAGCTAAAAAAGCATTAATTCCAACTGAAAACAAACGTCATTTTTTAGAGGTATCGGCAGACATTATGGAACGGGTTGACCCCATTTTTTACAGTGACCCATTAACAGCAGCAATGAAAGCATTAGGTGTGAATTAAATAATCTTAATCCCCCCTAGCCCCCGCTTGATAAGGGGGGAACAAGAAAAGAAATAATAATAATTTTAGCCTTATACACAAACAAATCTTAGCCCCCCCTTATTAAGGGGGGGTTGGGGGGGATTAAATTAATTTAAATTCTTCTAACGCTTTAGGAAAGTTCTTGTTTTCATGTCCAGAGCGGCTAAGTTTAATTAAAGCAAATCTTTCTAAAGGTGATAATGCTGCCCATTGCGGCGCCGTTATATTTACATTATATTCGCTTGCTTCTTCTTGAACGCTCTCTGTTATATTATTTTCATCCATCCACGCTGGGTGTGATTCGATAGGTAGTTCTGATGGATAGGCGCCTGTGCGTTGATGTATAAGATTTTGTAAATTCTGTCGGTAGGTTCCTATCTCTTGCTCTGTTGTACAGGGTTGCTCGACTAATGCTTGGCGTTCATCTTGACTTAAGTGGCTCCAATCTGCTAATTTCAATTTGATTCCACAGGTGTCAAGATTGTATCTTGCTTGCATGGGAATACATCGCAGGGAATCAACAAAATCACTTTCAAATTCAAAGAATTGTGTCATATGTAATGCAAAAAATTCTTATTTATAACAAGTTTATCCGTTACATCCGTTGCCAGTAATATTTTAATGTCTAGGTTTAGAGTTACTAATGCGGATAATAAAATAACTAATTGCTAAAGATAAAACAGCCAAACCTAAACCAATAATGTCTATTCCTTCAACTTTATCTAAATCAAGAATAATGATTTTTCTGGCTACCGCAATTAAAGATGTTACGATTACTAATTCTACTTGTAATACGTGTTTTTTGAGATATCCTGTAATATTTTCTAATATTTCTAAAGCAATTAAAACGTTTAAAAACAAACCAAAGACTTGGAATAATGTCTTGTAGAAACTACCATATTTTGGCGAGATTAATTCTTTAAATGTGAAGGTTATTAAATCAGCGATTGCGACTACAATTACAAGCAACATACAGACTGAGAGGACTTTAGCGACAATCACCTCAAGATTTTCGATGATATGCATAAAGTTTTCGTCTTTGGTCATTTCACGAAACCGTTTAATTAACCCCCTCATCTGCCTTACCCCCTACAAAATATTATTACTTGTATAACAATAAACACACAAAACATTACGTTAGAGGAAACTCTAACGCGCTAGTTTCGTAATAACTTTAAAAATCTGACTTGTTAGCAGCTTAACATTCGGAGGGTTCCAATTGATAGCTATAAGAAGGTAAATTGATTTTGACGGGTGTAAGGCTTACTGCACAAGCTTTTAGTTCTGGCTGTAATGAGTCGGGACATGATACTGGGTGTGTCATCGCGTTCGCTTCTGCGTCTTCTGCCCATAAGGCGCCCCAATGCATAGGCACAAATACTGTACCAGGAGTTATCGCGCGGGTAATTTTGGCTTTAAACTTAGCACTTCCTCGACGCGAACCCACTTGAACGTAAGAATTTTCAGTAATATTTAAGCTAGAAGCATCGCGCGGATGTATTTCTATAAATGGTTCGGGGTGCATTTGTCGAATTTTTTCAATGCGACCAGTCCGCGTTTGTGTGTGCCAATGTCCGTAAAGTCTTCCGTTTGTTAGTACAAATGGATAATCTGGGTCGGGTGGTTCTGCTAAACCGCGCGAGTAATAGGCACCAAACTTTGCTCGTCCATCTGGTGTCGCAAAACGTAAGTCTGTATATAATCTTTTTGAGTGCTGAGTGCTGAGTGCTGAGTGCTGAGTATTAAAAGGCCATTGAATTGGACTCTGTTCTAACTTTTCGTGAGAAATACCTGTAACATCACAAGGACGTTGACGAGTTAATTGAGTAAATTCATTATATACATGAGCGGAGTTGGCGAAAGCAAATTCACCGACAAAACCTAAACGGCGCCCAACTTCTGCAAAAATCTCCCAATCTGCTTTTGCTTCTCCGGGTGCTGGTCGAAATGCTTGGCATAGCGTTACGACACGTTCCGAATTTGTCATTACACCAGTTTTTTCACCCCACTGTGCCGCAGGTAAAAGCACATGAGCATAAGCGGCGGTTTCTGTTGGATAATATGCGTCTTGATAAATAGTAAAAGGTGATTTTAATAAAGCTGCTTTTGTACGTTCAATATCTGGCATACTTACTGCTGGGTTTGTTGCGGCAACCCACAACAGTCCAACATCCCCAGTTTCTAAACTTGTTATCATCTCCCACGCATTCAAACCAGGTTTGTCGGATATTTTTCCTGGCTTTATTCCCCAAAACTCTTCAACTTCCGCGCGGTGTTGGGGGTTTTTAATCAAGCGATAACCTGGGAGCAAGTGCGACAAACCACCAGCTTCGCGTCCTCCCATTGCGTTTGGTTGACCCGTTAAAGAAAAAGGACCACTCCCAGGTCTACCTATTTGCCCGGTCATTAAGTGCAAGTTAATAATGCTTCGTACTTTTGCTGTACCTTCAGAAGATTGATTGACTCCCATTGACCATAGCGACAGCACGTTTTTAGAATCAGCCCAGTAACGCGCGGCTGTTGCTAAATCTTCTATAGTAATACCGCAGGTACGCGCGACGACATCAGGGGAATAATGGCGAATGACTTCTGCCAAAGCTGGGAAGTTACTTGTACATTCGTCGATAAATCCCGTATCAAGGCAACCCCAACGCATTAATAAATGCGCCATTCCATTCAATAAATCGATATCTGTACCGGGACGAATTGCTAAATGTAAATCTGCAGCTTCGGCTGTTTGCGTTCGACGTGGGTCAACCACAATCATTTTGACTTTACGGTTCTTTTTGTGGTACTTAGCTAATCTATTAAAAGCAATAGGGTGACATTCTGCTGCATTTGTACCAATCAAAAATGCACAGTCAGTTAATTCCAAATCGTCATAACAACAGGGGGGACCATCTGAACCAAAACTTTGAATATAACCAGATACCGCACTGGACATGCACAAACGCGAGTTTGCATCAAAGTTATTGCTTCCCAGACACCCTTTCATGAGTTTCTGGGCAACATAGTAATCTTCAGTTTGAAATTGACCCGAACCGTACATGCATATTGCTTCTGCTCCTTGGGTTTCCAGTACTTGTTGAATGCGCTTGGTAATCAAATCAAATGCTTCATCCCAAGTCGCGCGTCGAAATTTGTCATTCAACGAGTTCCGCACCATTGGAAAGCGCAATCTATTTTTATCTAATGACTCGGCAATTGTGGCGCCTTTAACACACACCATACCTTGACTCGATGGATGTGCTTTATCTCCTCTGACTCGCCAAATCGGATTTCCTTCATCATCCCGATTTGTTGGTTTTCCATGTTGCGCTGGAGGTGAAACTTCAAGTCCACACCCAACACCACAATAAGGACACAGAGTTTTGGTTGATTCAGTCATAAAACCTCAATAGAAAGCAGCGTACTACCCTTGGAAATCCCCCCTGCCCCCCTTAATAAGGGGGGGTTGGGGGGGATCAGATTATTCTTCTGCAAAAACACCAGAAGCTACTTGTTCAGATTCATTGGTTACAGGCACTTCTCCTTCGTATGCGGTAGCGAATGAACCTTTGGGTTCTTTGAGGAAGAAGCCACACATGAAAGCACAGATTATTGCTGCTATACCCATTGTGCTAAACAGTGTTGCTGCGTCGGTTAAGCTGAAGATTGTAAGGTAAACAACACCGCCAAAATTACCATAGGCGCCAACGTTTCCAGCAATTTGTCCTGTTGCTTCTTTCTTAATTAAAGGCACAATTCCATAAGTGGCGCCGCAACCAGCTTGGGCAAAATAAGCGGCAAACATTGTGGCAGCTACAGCAAGTGGAAGTGGCCAGCTTTGATTGATGAAGTGAGTAGTTAAATAACCAATCCCTATACCAGCACTAATAATAGTCATTGTCCATTTACGTGAGCCAAGTTTATCAGAAATTAAGCCACCGCTAGGACGAGAAACTAAATTCAAGAATGGATAAGCTGCTGCAATCATTCCAGCTACTACATGTTCTAAACCGAAAGTCTTTTCAAAGAATGCAGGTAACATCGAAACAGCAGCTAGTTCAGAACCAAAGTTCGTAACGTAGGTGAATTCTAGTAAAGCAACTTGGCTGAATTGGAAGCGTTGAGAAGGAGCATAAGTTTTTCGACCAGCCAGCAGTTCTGAGTTAACTTGATAAGCTTTGTAAGTTTGGAAAGCGAATAATCCTAAAAGAATTACCCAGACTGTATACATTTGACTTGCGGTCAGGAAATGAATATTTTTCTGTTCCAAACGCCAAGCAAGAAGACCTAGGGCAGAAATCAAACCAAAATTCGAGACAATCATTGCCCAGAAGCTTTTAACACTCGTCACTTCTAAGGCACCATTTTTCTTTGGACGTTTGTAAGTTTTTCCTTCTGGTGTATTTTGAACAGACTTGTAATAGATAACGCCGTATATAGCAGCAATAACACCTGTCAATCCAATTGCTAGTCTCCAGTTGGAACCACCACCAGCTAAAAACCTTGTTGCAACTGCAATCATAGGTAAAGCAAACTCTGCACCAAAGGCACCGAAATTACCCCAACCACCATAAATACCTTGAGCAATACCAATATCTTTAGGCGGGAACCATTCTGATACCATCCGGATGCCAACAACAAACCCAGAACCAACAATACCCATTAACAAGCGACTAATTACTAACTCGCTAAAGTTATTAGAAAAGGCTGTTGCCAAACAAGGAACTGCAGCAAACATCAACAGCATTGAGTATGTGACTCTTGGACCAAAACGGTCTAAAAGCATACCAATAATAATGCGCGCGGGTATTGTCAAGGCAAGATTACAAATACCCAAAGTTTTAATTTGTTCGGGTAATAAATGTAATTCTTTACCAATTGTGGTAGCAAAAGGCGCGAAGTTGAACCAGCATACAAACGTGAGAAAAAATGCAAACCAAGTTTGATGCAAAATACGATAGCGACCTTTGAATGTGAATAACTTATTGAGCATATTACCCTTTATACAAAAATGTGTAAGTCAACATTGAGGCTAATGCACGTAAATAGCCGTGATTCACTTATTCAAGTGATTGTCTTTATAGAAACTGTCTTTAAGCTCTTGGTTTGTGCCCGTTTTAGTTCGGCATCTTACTCATAAGTATTGCGTATGAATGTACGTCTAAGGAGCTTCACATGTATACAAATTAACGCCACTTCAAAACTAAATTGGTATCACATGTAACCGTTTTTAAGTATCGATGATCTAAACGCATTGTTTCGATGCGTTATGCTTTTTAGATTCCCGACTTCTTATAAAAGTCGGGAATCTGAAATCTTAAATTCACGTGTTAACTAATACCTTTGATTTGGCGCCGAAATGCGTTATAAGCAAGTCGCGCAATACTGGCTGTAAGTCCTCGCAGGGAACTCCTTTAGTTACACAAGTTCCTAAGTGCGCGTCTTTGCCAACTTTGCCGCCCATGTAAATATCAACACCTTCGACAGGTTTGCCATTTTTACGCGCTTTGGTTCCCATCAAGCCGATATCAGCAACTTGAGGTTGTCCGCACGAGTTTGGGCATCCTGTCCAATGAATGCGTACTGGGTGAGTCATTTCTAACTCAGATTCCAAAGCTTTTATCATTGCTAGCGCGCGGTTTTTTGTTTCTATCAGGGCAAAATTACAGAACTGGGCGCCTGTACAAGATACTAATGCGCGCGTAAGTGGTTCAGGATTAATTTTAAACTTTTCTAGCAGAGGTTCTGTAAAAAATGATGCCAAACGCGAATCAGAAATATTGGGAATAACAATGTTTTGTTCGACAGTCAGACGAATCTCACTACTGCCATAAACCTCCGCAATCCGAGCAAGCTCAAACATATCCTCTGCATATAAGCGACCTACTGGGATATGTAATCCTACGTAGTATAAATCTGATTGCTTTTGTTTATGTATACCAATATGGTCACGTTTTTCCCAGTCAATTTCGTCTTTTGCAGCAGCTTCATAAAACGACTTACCCAAACGCAACTCGATTTCATGACGGAATTTATCCAAACCCCACTCATCAATCAACCACATTAAACGTGATTTTTGACGGTTCGCGCGTAATCCATGATCACGGTAAACCTCCAAAATGGCTCGACATACAGCGACTACATCTTCTGGAGCAACCCATGCATTTAAAGGAATTGCAGCATCACAGCGTTTAGCAGAGAAGAATCCACCTACTAATATATTAAATCCAAAATTTCCATTTTTAAATGCAGGCACAAATGCCAAGTCATTAATTTCGGCATGAACCGAATTGTCCCGTCCTCCAGTAATTGCAATATTAAATTTACGCGGTAGATTTGAAAATTCTGAGTTTCCTTCTCCGTTATTGGTAATCATCGCCTGAATTTGTTCAACCAAATCGCGCGTGTCATACAATTCTGAAGCATCTAATCCAGCAAGGGGGTCGCCAGTAATATTACGGACGTTATCCATCCCAGATTGAACGGAAGTTAAGTCAACTTCTCTAAATCGATTAAAAATTTCTGGTAAATCTTCGATTCGTATACCGCGTAGCTGAAAATTCTGTCTAGTGGTGATATCAGCACAACCATCGTCACCGTACCGCTGAACAACTTCAGCTAATACCCGCATTTGTGAAGAATTAAGAATACCGTTCGGTATTCGTAACCGCATCATAAATTTACCGGGTGTAACAGGGCGAAAAAAAACACCCAACCACTTCAGGCGATGCTCTCGGTCGGTTTCATCCATCGCTTCCCAACCAAGTGATGCAAATTTTTCAATCTCTGCCTTAACGGTAAGTCCGTCTTTTTCTGCTTTTAATTTCTCAAACTTGTTTTGACTGGTAGTATTGATAGTGGTTGCTGTCATAATAGCTTTGCGATCCTATTAGTTCGAGGCTTCAGTGACAATATCCCAATATCAACCCCTACAGTTCGCTATTGCACCCTTTAAAGTTTGTAAAGAAGCAGGAAGCGAGGTTTGGATACTGGGTTAGTAACTCTTTACATAACTTAAGTTAATGTTGAGTGAGAGTAAAAATCGTATAAATTGTTACGGAATGTTGTGATACATGCAAAATACGGATACTAACTATGTAACACACGCATAAAATTATCTGAACTTAAAGCCAAAAACATTTTGAGATATTGAACTAGATGAGATTTGCTAGATAATAAGCATTAAGAACGCGCGTACTTTCGTTCTTTACTTTCATTAGATAAATATTTAGAGTAAGTAACTCAAGACGTGAATAATATCTAATGATTTAAAAATAAATGCCCTTGTCCCACGGATTTTAGTAGTTCTTTTAATTCCAGAAAAAATAACCGACTGGATAAAACAGAAAACAGACAGAGGACGAACTGTGTCTGGTGGCGCCAGTGTTAAACCTCGTATTATGGCTACTTTGAGCTTTTGCTTTTAGACACAAAAGTTGTATGAGCAATTTTTACCTAATTTCCCACAAAGTCAACACCCTAGTGGGCACCCCCAATAGATGCCATATTATAGGGCGTGAGAAGGAACGTCACTACAATTATTCCAAACGTGTAGATGCTTGAATATCCATTTCATCAAGCGGTTCTTCAATTGCATTACGTATCCAGCTAGGGTCAAATTTATCCTGTGTGTTCGCTTGTACTTCAATCTTGATTGTCATTCCCTCAGCTTTATCTGATAATACCTGTAACACCTGAAATAGCTCAAAGATTTTTGATTTATCGGTGACAGATGTTAGCTTGTAGTAACGAGCAGTTTTTTTACCATTAACTATGTCCGTTAAGATTGTTCTTTCAATGCTACTTGTTTCTGATTTATCTACAATAGTCTTCTTCTCAGTAGAGACTGCCTCTTCGGTATCTTTATGTGTGGCGCCATCAAAGGCACCTGTACTATAATCTTCGTTTTCGGTATTATTAGTGTCAACTTCCTCCTCATTTGATGTTGTTTCTGCTTCATTCTCAGATGGGATGATACGCAATTTCTTAACCAAACTGGGGGATAAAAGATAACCCGCAAGGTCTAATTCGTCACTGGGAATGGATTTCTCAAAGCTGATTAAGCTGGGATTTTCTACTACTGGTGTGCCAGAGACTATTGTCATTGATGGCACGTAACCGAGCATTCCTTGTTCAATAGCTTTCTTGATAGCATTTTTAATTGCTTCAACTCCCAACATTTTGGGGAAATTGGGGAAGCGAAAGAAGTAACTTACCAAGTCTTCCCCTATAATATACTCGGTTTCTGGATTTTCTAAGCCAGATAAGCGAATTAATTTAGCAGGATTAAGTGAATCAAAAACGTGATTTTTTAGGGCATCTAGTACTCTTTCTTGCAAGTTATGACTGGTATTTAGTTGAGATTGTAAATCAATTGTTTCTAAACGTACTGGTCTTGCTCCGTCTTTGTCGGGTAGTGGCAATAATATATCATCATAAAGGCGCCGAATTGCCGCACTAATTTCGCTGGTTGCATCTTTGGCTTTACCATTTAACTCTTCTATATCTTCTGAATTAAATTTATACTTTGTTTTTTGCTCAATAAGTGAAGATATTGCTAATGCAGTTCTGGCGCCGTTGAACCACGCGCATGACTTCATCGCCAGAAACGGGTTCTTTTTTAGCGTCAATACGGCTAACTAATTTATCTAAAGCACTTAATAAGCCTTCATTGCCAAATGACAGGGTAAGCGCATCTCAAATGCTATTGACAAGCGGGTTTAGAAGTCTCATGATTATGAGAT
>NZ_JBXXZH010000101.1:0-30831 GCF_059640475.1 Calothrix sp. CBUCES-K 9914 | reverse complement strand
TGAGTAGTGAGTCATTGATAGCGATACAGTCGAGATTCCCATCCCCTATTGCCATTTCCTTCGAGTTTCAATAATCTAAAATAAACATGCAAAATTCTAAACTGCGTACCTTGGTGACAGATAGCAACTCTCAATGGCTAGCTGCTCCGTCTGAGTTAACCCTGTTACAAGACGAGATTCACGTTTGGCGAATGGAGCTTGACCAGTCAGAGTCTAAGATAAAACAATTTGCCAAACTTCTCTCTGAAGACGAACACGCGCGCGCTGAACGTTTGTACTTCCAACAGCATCGACAACGTTTTACCGTTGGTCGGGGTATGTTGCGAACTATATTAAGCCGATATTTGAATGTAGCACCACAATCCTTAAAGTTTAATTACGAAGCCTTTGGTAAACCAGTACTAGCAGAACCATTTAACGATAGCCAGATATGGTTCAACTTATCCCATTGTCAGGGAATGGCGCTATGTGCAGTATCTCTGAACCGACCAATTGGGATAGACTTAGAGTATATTCGACCAGTAACGGATGTTTTAGTACTTGCTCAACAATTTTTCTCAGCGAACGAGTACGCTGTGATGAAATCGCTTCCTCCAAATCAGAAGCAGGAAGTATTTTTCCGTTACTGGACATGTAAAGAAGCATATCTCAAAGCTACTGGCGCCGGCATTTCTCAACTGCAACAGATCGAAGTTTCGCTAACTCCTAACGAAGGAGCAAAAATTAATAGTGCTTCAGATTGGAGTTTGTTGGAATTAGTACCTGCGCGCGGTTCCGTTGCTGCTATCGCTGTACCTGGCGCCAAAGGTCATCTGAAACGCTGGCTGTATAATTAGTAACTCCCAAAAATTAAATTAACCATCCTGTGGGATAGGACTATCTTGTGGAATGGGCATCCTTGCCCGTTCGATATTTCAGGGCGGGCGAGGACACCCCACAAGAAAAACTTACAAGAAAAACTTACAAGAAAAAGTTTTCCTTTTTACCTTAATCCTTGCGCGCGTAAAAGTGTATCCAGCCAATCTTTATCTGTTTTTGATAAGCCAGGTACAGGTTCTTGATGATAATCGATGACTAAATCATAGCTCGCACGGTCATATAATTCGTTTAATATATTCTGCAAATCAATTATCGGTTCCACATCTCCTTTACGTAAAGGTATTAAAAAAGATGGAATAGAGTTTTGTATATTAAACGCATACAAATCCGCTTGTGGACGGCGTTCGCTACGACTAACTAAAATCCGATAATGGCTTTTAATGCTAGTTTCCATAACTGGTAATGGTACACCAGCGCGTAACAAGTCTATCTCGACCAAATGCGTATTACTACTTAACACTCTCTGCCGTTTAGTTTCATAACTGCTACGTCCCTCACCTGAGCGTTTATTTTTTGGAGATAAAATTTCAATTGTAGTGACTACTTCTTTAGTTTCAACCCGTTTTACTTCTAAATATCTTTCCTTAATTTCTTCAGTAATAGGAAGGGTTACATTAGTTGGTTGAACTGTAGGTATAGCTAAAGTAGTATTAGTTGTATTGGCGCCTGTTGTTTGGCGTTGGATTGAAACATCTGGAATACCTACAAGAATCCTATCGTTAGGCGTTGATTCATAAATTCGCTCTTCCACTGCCACAAAGTACTTTGGACGTAACAAGGGCGAGAGAGCGTCAGCGATAGTTATGATTAGGCGCCCATGTACCCCCGACCACAAATCAGGAGTTTCAAGGTAAGGATTCATCCCTGGAAATGGTGAAGGCATAGCAGTAACCAGAATTACTATAAATATAATAACGAATTACCCGCTTCAAGAAATCATGGTAACTCCTAAATCCACGTACTTTCGTTCTCAAAAGGATAGTAAAGTAGTTAAAGTTGCTCAAAGACTAGTTTTTATACTCTCTAGCTTCACAATTCCACTTATCCCTTCAGCGGCAAGAGTTTCTTACAATCCCTAAAGACACGAATCGATTAGAAGACCTTGATGTAATAGACGGGTTTTACCAAGACTTGCGGCGCCAATTTAGTACTAGAGTGCCAGGATTGAAAGTTTATTTTGTGCATCATAGATGTCCTAAAAACTGTTTTACAAAAATTTTAAACGTAAATAAAAACAATGTAGAGACTGTACATGTACGGTCTCTACAATTACGTTGTTTATTTTATGTGCGTTCCTACTGTTCTATGTCATTAATTTTGGGGCGTTGTAGCATAGGCGTCTCGCCTGTGCGTGCGGTCAGGCGAGACGCCTAACCTACCTGATCTTAGGGTAATTTAAGGAAACCAGTTTGAATTAAGTAAGTTGCGTAGGTCATAAATAACCTTGAGTCAACTGGCGCACAGGTTATCGAACTGTCTGCAAGTGCTTTTTGTGTTGCTTCGCAGCTAATTATTGGTCGGTTTGATTTTAAGTATAAATCTGGTATGGTTAGTTGTCTTTCTGA
The DNA here is from genome assembly GCF_059640475.1 of Calothrix sp. CBUCES-K 9914. Classification (NCBI taxonomy): domain Bacteria; kingdom Bacillati; phylum Cyanobacteriota; class Cyanophyceae; order Nostocales; family Calotrichaceae; genus Calothrix; species Calothrix sp. CBUCES-K 9914. The sequence continues at coordinate 28,387 of NZ_JBXXZH010000101.1, read as the reverse complement.
CCAGCGCTCAAGTAGAAATGGTCGCAATGTATATAAGGGGTTGTCGGGAGAGGTTATATTCAATAGTTGATTTTGCCATTCTTGGTAAGGAACAAATTTGATGGGAATACCAAATTGGCTAATCCAGTTTACCAAGTCTTTTAACGGCGCCGGTTCAGGATGTTGTAAGTTAAATGCTTTGCCAAGTGATTCTTTTTGTAGTGAGAGATAAACGATAGCTTTACTTACATAGTCAACAGGGGACATGTCCATCATGTAGTCTACATCGGGGAAACACCCCATTTGGATACAACCTTTTGCCATCAAATTAATAAAATCATCCGTGTTGCCGACACCTGTTTGGCTATGTCCTGCAATTAATGGGGGACGGTGAATAGTTACGGGAAGTCCACGCTCGCGCGCTACTTTGACAAGTTTTTCTGCTACCCACTTAGTTTGTGAGTATCCAAGGAAAATACCTGAGTATTCGTTAAATTCATCGTCTTCTTTGACGACTTTACCTGCGTAGAAGGGAGACTCAAACACTGCAACACTTGAAACATAGTGCAGTGGTTTGGTTTTTATCATGCTTGCCAAGCGTATTACTTCTTGAGTACCGAGTACGTTGGCTGTTTTTAATGCTGAATAAGGATACACATAATTTAGCATTGCCGCACTATGGTAAACAGCATCCATATTTGCCGCGAGCATTTCAAACCCTTCACGACTGATACCAAGTAGCGGTTGTGATAAGTCCCCTAAAATGGGCATGATTCTACAATCAAAGTCCTCTGACCAGATTGCATATTTTTCTAAATTTTGCTTGATTTTATTTTTACCTACTTCTTCGTCTTGCGCGCGCACTAAGCAGTAAACGTCCGCATCTGTTTGTGTTAATAGCTCATAAATTAAAAAGGCGCCTAAAAAGCCAGTACCACCGGTTAAAAATACGTTGTCTGGATAAGATATAAAATCACTTGTGTAAGGTAAAGCTGGATATATACGCGGGTCTAGTACTACTTCTGCCTGTAAATCTAGAGTAATATTGGTTGAACTAGCGGCGCCTTGAGTATCTGATATATTTTCCTGACATTCTTCGGCTAAACGCTCTGATAAAGCTTCAATGGTTGGGTAGTGCCATAATAATACGGGTGATATTTCTACACCAAACACTTCTTGTGCTTGTGTAACTAATACCATCGCGCGCGACGAATCTAAACCATAACTTTCTAAAGGTTGCTGTACATCAATAGTATTCGGTGCAACTTTTAGCAACTCAGCTAATTTTGACGCCATCCATTCTTGAATACCTTCTGCAGTAAATAATTTGTCGGGAGTAACCATTTATTTGCCTCTGTTTAAAATGTTTTTTTGTTTTGTAGAGACGCGATGTTCCTCGCGTCTCTACAGGGGATATTTAATTTAAAGTTGAACTGACTGGATAGTACTGAGTGTAAGAGTCGTGAAGTTGTAAACCTTGTAATTTTAGGCTTTGAATACGGTACAAATAAGCTGCGCCTATCATGATATGATTAGCAATATCGACTACATGACGGTTGCCGACTTCTTCTAAGTAAGAACCTCTTACCCAGTCATTAAAGCTACCCATCGCAGGACCACACCAAATTTGATAATCGGCTTCGCGTCCTTTTTCTCCTGAATTTGACCAGCGTGAAGATAGTCCTAAATACCAACGGAAAATCAACGCCATTTTATACTTGGGATTATTTGCAGCTTTGGCTAATTTCTCTGGGTTGCGCTGCGTTAAGTATGTAACTGTTGCCTCCCAAACTTCGGCAATACTTTTGCGGAAGACTTGCTTTTCTAACTTTTCTCGTTCAGCAAGGGGGATTTCTTCAAGTGAGTTATAAGCTCTATATAATTCATAAAGCTTTTGCGCGCGCATGGGAAACATTGTACCGCGTTTGAGTACTTGTAGCTTGACTCCCATTTCAAACATATCTGCTGCTGGCGCCATCATTACGTCTGCCATTTCGGCTTTTGCCAGCAGTTGTTTTGTATAGTCACAGCTACCTGATTCTACGCAGGATTGATTGATTGAACCAGTGACAATGTAAGCGGCGCCCATCATAAAACCAGCTAGTGCAGATTGTGGATTGGCGATACCACCAGCAACTCCGATGCGAACTGGCTGTTTATAGTTATACTGCGCTTGAATTTCATCGCGTAAAGCTAACATCGAAGGCAGTAAACAAACTAAAGGTCGATTATCTGTATGACCTCCAGAGTCAGCTTCGACGGTAATATCATCTGCAATAGGTACTTTTTCGGCTAGTAATGCTTGTTCTTGGGTAATTAAACCTTGTTGAATAAGCTGTTTGAGTATACGTTGGGGTGCTGGTTGGAGAAATTTGCTTGCGACTTCTCGACGCGAAACTTTCGCAATAATTTTGTTATTGATTTCAATTTCGTTATCAGAATTTAATGCTAATCCTGCAACACGGTAATGAACGATATTAGGAGTTAAATCTAAAAATGCCGAAGCTTCGATAGTTCGCACACCGTATTTTAGATATAACTCAACCGCGCGACGTTCAATATCTGGTTCATTTGGACTATGAATTAAATTAAATGCGTAGGGACCTTTCGGTAATGCTGCTTGAATTGTGTTGATAGCTTTTTCCAGTCGGTCGGGACTTAAACCCCCGGCGCCGAATGAAGCCAAAATTTTTGCTTTACCTAGTGCAATTACCATTTCTTCCGATGCAATTCCACCTGCCATTGCACCAGTACTATAAGCATATTTTACACCGTGAAATGATAGAAAACTTGGGTCACCGAGATTTGAGGTAGTAGTAGGTGCCAGTACGGCAAGCAGTTCTGCTGCTTTTTTATCAGTATTATCTGTAGCATAGGTGTAACCATCATTAGTAACACCTATTTTTCCCTCGCTTCTAATAATATAACAAGGTTGATTTAAGCTTAATAGTTTATTTCTGATGCTTTTATGGTCAAACGATACGCATGAGAGGGAACCTTTCCAAGCTTGGTTTTGATAAAAGGAAAAGGCGTGAAAGTTCAATCCGTTATCGTATGCATTTATTACTGTTCCTATTTTCACGTATTTGTTCCTTTTAGGTGTTCAAATTTACGCAGAGCGTCACGCACCGACTTATAATTGTGACGTGACAATATTGTGAATAGTAAGGTGCGTGACGCTACAGGATTAATAGCTTCGTTTTAGAATTGTTGTAGCGTCACACACCCTACTTCAATAAATTTTCGGCGCAAGCAATTTGTAATTGGATTATTTCGCTCATTTGTTTACTAAATTGCTGCCTTGCTTCTAAGAACGCTGCGTGGTTCTTGTTAATGTTGGAGTTGTTTGTGTTTAGCTTAGACAAGTGCTGTGATAAGTGTTGTTTTGCAATATTAGAACGATAGGTTAATGGTTCTAATTTCTGTATGGGAATAGTTTGGTTAGTTTGGTTAGAAAAGGTTTCTGGAGTCTGGATGGTTGTTCCAGGCAACTTTTCAAATTTTATTGGAGGAGCGGAAGTTAAACTGTTATTCGTAACCTTTTCCATTGGGAATTCCTTTGGTGTTGTAATAAGTTGTTTTGGAAGGTTTTTTTGTTCCCTTTGATGTTCACTAACTAAGTTGCTGTTACGTGTGTTGGTGTTTGGTAACTTTTGAAATGTTTGTTGGAATATTTTTTGTAATGTTTGACGGTTTTCAGGGTTGAGGATTTTTTCGATGATGTTGGCGCCACCGACTGTGACGGTTTTCATGGTGGGTTTATGAGTTTTGGTAGTTGTCTCTATTTGTGTATAGAGCGGTGTTAGGTCTAGGGGTACTTGATGCGAGAGTAGTTTTGCTAAAGCTCTAACTATTGAGGTGTGATCATCTACTCCTCTACGGTTTATAGAAATTGTGGTGTGGGGTTTGTTTTCTAAAATCTTGTCTATCCAGCGTGAGCATACATTCCCAGAACCTGTTTCTAAGAAGATTTTGGCGCCGTTACTATAGACTTGGTTAACTAGACGAGGGAAATCAAGCGGTTCGCATAAGCATTTACCAATGCTTTGAGCGATGGTGTCGCTATTTAATGCAATTGGTTGATATTCGGCACTTGAATAGAATTTGACCGAAGGTAATTCTTGCGCTGGTAATGTGTTCAGTTTAACGATTTCCGAATATTCGGAACGCATTGCTTCGTTGTGAATGGCATGGTTGAACGGCGCCCGGAATGCGTTACAACCAATTGCTTTTATCGCGCGTTGACAAGCTTGGCTATCACCTGCAATTACAACTTCTTCAGGTGTATTAATTTGTGTTAGGTAAACGCGGGGTTCTTGTTTTAGGTGTTCGCGCACTTTGTCTGGGTCTGCCATTAATAGGTAAGTACTCCAGAAGCTATCATCGTTTGTTTGATTTACTGTGGGCATTCCCCAATATTCACGCACAGCATTTTTGGCGCCTGATACTCTGTCTCCGAATAGCGGTGAGATGTGGAAAGCGTTGATACCTCGGCTAAAGTCACTCCAAACTCCAGTAGAAGACATCATACTTGTTTCACCTAAGCTGTAACCAAATACATGCTTCGGTTTGACTTGGAAATCATCGGAGATAATAGTTGTAATTAAACGCGCGAACCCCATATCAGTCTCGAAAATTGCTAACGAGTCTTCCAAAAGTTGTTTTTCGAGGGTTTCGAGTTGACGAGTGGTAAGTTTGTTGAGACTACGTGGGAAGACTAATTGAGCAATATCAGCAACAAGACTATAAAGGCTTTTAATTACCTTGTCTTCGTGAACGTGGGGGAATAGTCGGAATAAATTGCGACTAATACCAATGTAAGAATTAATGGCAGCAGGGTAAATGAAAGCTACTTCACCGTGTTTACCCAGAGGTTTAGCAGTAAAATAACTACCTAAAGGTGTTTGCCAATCTTCTCCAGTTTCCAACGCTTTTGGAACTGCTTTGATGGCGTTGTCTATTTCTTTGCTTATTTCAGTTTGGTTTTTTCCAACTATTGCAAGTGCATAGTCGGAGTTGTTACAACTTTGGAAAGCTTTAAAAGTCTGACTAGCAATTGCTGCAAGATTGCTAGAGTTACTAGCAATCTGATTTTGGAGATTATCAAGTTTTGCTAGCAAGTCTTTATCACTACCTGCTATTGGGAATAAGTAAAATGGCGTTTGCTCTAAATACTTACTGGGACGCTCCACTTGTTCGGGTTCTTCCGACAAAATCACGTGAGCATAAGTACCATCAATTCCAATACTGTTAATTGCTGCTACACGCTTTTTGATGTCTTTGTTTAAAAACCACGGACGCGACTCAGGAGCAACATAAAAAGGACTGCCTTGCCATAAAGCCTGATTTTTGACACCTGTCCATTTAGGAGTTCCGGGAATGTATCTATGATAGAGACACAATGCTGTTTTGATTAAACTGGCAATTCCTGATGCAACAAACGTATGACCAATATTAGATTTAACGCTTCCCAAAGCACAATTCAATTCCTGCTTGGCGCCAGGATATGCTTGTAGTAACCCTGCAATTTCTGCCTCGTCTTCCTCTGCTATGCCACTACCGTAAACTTCTACATACTCAACTTCACTCGGTTGGACATTAGCTATTTGCAGCGCTTGCTGTGAGACTGTTTTTACATATGCTGCATCTGGAGTTGTAAGACGTTTATCTAAATCTTGCGTGGGAGTGGAATTTTGCTGGCAAAGACTTACTGCATCAATCACCGCATAAACACGGTCTTGCGCTTTACTATCATGACGCTTTAATACTACGGCGCCTGCACCTTCACCAAGATTCCAACCGTTAGCTTTTTGGTCATAACTTAGAGTATTGATACCTGTATTAATCGGCGCCAACTTGTTTCGCAGCAGTACATGTTCCAATCCCCCAGCTAAATCAACTGCTCCCACCAGTACTGCATCAACTTCCCCAGTCGTTAATAAATGCTGGGCAATTTCCAATACTTTAAACGTCGAATTTTCACCTGCAGTAATAGTAAAAGTTGGACCAGTGAAATCCCATAGCGCACTAATCCGACTTGCCATGATGTTAGATATATAACTAACATGCTCACTGATTTCAACTGGATGGTGAACTGCGTCTTTAAGTACCGTTTCAAGTTGATTAACTGTATCTGTAGGTAAAGAACTTTGACTTGCCGCTAAACCTTCTTTAACTTGCCAGTCTAAATTCCAACGCTGCTGCAACTGATGTACAGAAAACTCTGTTTCTGTCGCAATTAACACTGCAACATTACCACCTTCTTTCATACCCGCATCTACAAGCGCGCGGTCAGCTACTTTCAACAGTAATAACTGCTGTGGATTCAATTTTGCTAATTCGTTAGGTTGTATTTTATACGCTAATGTGTCAACATCAAAATTATTAACATATGCTCCCTGTGGTGCTTTGCCATCGGTGAGACCATACTGTTTAAGTAAATCATGCTGCGTTTCGATACCGTGCCAGCGTTCTTCGGGTAAAGAAGTAAACTGCTGTGTACAGTCATAAATACTGCGGTCAAACGCATCTAACCCGTTACAATTTCCGAACATAGCATCCATACCAACAATTGCCATCTTTGCAAGAGCTAGTGGTTGTTCTGAATGCGCTGGATGTGTCGTCATTCCCTGTTCGAGAATCATGTGAGCATTTGTGCCGCCAAACCCAAATGCACTAATTGCCGCGCGTTTAATAGGCGCCTTGTTCGACCAATTAGTTGCACTCTTGACAACATTTTTGGGAGAAATAACGCTATTACCGTTACCAATAGCTTCCTTTACATTAATAGTGGCAGGAATAACTCCCTTGGACATGCTCAAAAGTACCTTGGCTAACCCAACAGCACCTGCTGCCGTCAAAAGATGTCCGACATTTGCTTTTACCGAACCTACGAGCGGTGAAGCTTGGTGCTTACCAAAAAAAGTTTCGACTGAGTTAAATTCGGTTGTGTCGCCAAGTAAAGTACCTGTAGCATGACACTCCATATAATCAATATCGCGCGGGTTTACATTAGCTTCACAATACGCACGCTCGAAAGCTAACACTTGACCTTTAGAATTGGGACTGAGTAAATGCTTACCCCGTCCATCATTACTAAGCCCATTTCCAGCAATTACCGCATAAATTCTGTCACCGTCTCTAACAGCATCACTATAGCGTTTGAGTACGAATAATCCTGAACCTTCGGCAGTCATCAACCCGCGCGATGACTTATCAAGTGGACGACTAATATCATTATTTTCGGGATACCCTTGAATACCAGAAAATAGCATCCTAATAAACAACGGGTCAGCAGCGCTAATACCACCAGCCAACATCATATCTGCTTTATGCGTCCATAAATAATGCGACGCTAACCGTATTGAATATTGTGGTGATGAACATGCAGCGTCAATACAAAGATGAATATTCGATAAAGATAGCGCTTGGGCGATTACAGCCGCTGGCAAACCCGATATCATAGCATTATGGGTTGAGGCACTAATACCATCGTTACCAGGTAGAGGCAAATCAAAATTCTCAGTCTGTAACAACTCACGAATAGCAGGCGCCAAAATTTGCTGATAAATAGGAGCAAACACGCGATTGGAATATTTAGTAGGTAAAGAAAGAGTACCTAATATTACCCCGCATTTTGCCAATATTTCAGACTTGTTCAGATAACCACTATCTCGAAGTGCCTGCTGTGCGACATATAACGACCATTTAAAAGTGTTATCGAGACTATCAAGAAAATCTGGAGGAAGTTTATAGCCTTTGCTATCGAACTTAAAGTCACGAATAAAAGCTCCCTTCAAAGAGTAAAATTGATCTGGCTTACCTTTGACTGGGTTATAAAATATACTTGGTTCTACGCCTATTTCTTCAGCAGTGATAGTGGAAGTAGAGTCTTTTTGCTCGATTAAATTATGCCAAAACTCATCAGGGTTTTTAGCATCAGGAAATAAACAAGAGTATCCGATAATAGCAATTTTTTCCACGGTTTATATGCTCTGTTAATAATAGTGAATGGCTGTGGTGTGAATTGATCCCCCCAACCCCCCTTAATAAGGGGGGCTAAGAATTAGCTCTTGTTCCTTGCCTTAATAAAGGGGGCTAAGAATTAGCTCTTGTTCCCCCCCTTATTAAGGGGGGTTAGGGGGGGATTATTACACTAACAATTTAGGCAATATAATTCCTTTAGTACCTAGCAATCGCAGGAATACTTTACCATTGGCATCATGAATAATAAAATCGGCACTTATTCCTGTTGCTGTTTTTTGTTTCACTTCGCACGATACATAATATGGTTGGTTAACAGGAATTTCTTCAAACTGTTCAAATCGATCCATTTGACCTGGTAAACAAATTTGTCTATGGTAGTGATATAACCAAACCCATAAGGGATGTGTACTTAAGTCTGTTGCATAAGGATTTAGCCAATCAATTGGAAATTGACCTGCAACTTCGCTGCTGATAGGTTTCCATAAACATTCAGCGGTGATTTTCTCAGGAGAAATGTTTATAATACGCTGAATTTCCTGAAAAGTGGCGCCGTGAAATAATGATGATGGGTCTTGCTGGTAAAACTCTTTACCACGTAAGGTGATTATATTATCTTCCTCAAAATTAAAATTATTGTAAATAGGACATGGGGGAAGTTTGCGAACTAATTTTATTGCTGCACTAAAGTGGTAGTTAATTTTACCGTCTTCAAGTTCGCTCAAAATTCTGGCTTGTAGATTAATCTCTTGTACATCTACTTTACTAATTTCTTTTAATTCTACAATATGGGACGGCGCCATACTAGGATTAAAAGTAATGCCCTTTAATACCTTGAAATTAGAATCGTTGAAAAATATATATCCTGGGTAAAGTTCCTTACAAACGTTAGAAATCCAAGATACAGCACAAGTTGCAGGTAATACTAAATTACCAGAAATTGTATGGTCACGTAAAAATGGATTAGCTTCAACTTTAAGACGACGACGTACCCGATGAGTGCGTAACTCAGTACCAAGAGGAACTGGAGCTAAAATCATTGGACTACCAATAACCACCTGAGCAGTGTCGTGATAAACGGGGTTAAGTTCATTAACCAACATTTGTGTACCAGCATCTACTGGGATAATATCAATACCTCGACGTGCGAATTCCTTTTTTAACTCAGGTGTCACCATTCCGCTATCCCAACCACCCCAGTTAATAGCGACAACATGACATTCGGGATGTTGCTGCTTGACTAAATGAGCAGACTTATTGAGAATTTCATTTGCAATAGCGTAATCAGACTGACCAATATTACCGTAAAAACCCGTCACCGACGAAAACAACACTAAATGTTGCAGTTGACTTGCTGGAATACTGTTAAGTAAATTTTCTAAACCCTGAACCTTGGCAGTATAAACCTTCTCAAAATCCTCGCTAGTTTTTTTCTCAATCAACTTATCAGCCAAATTACCAGCACCGTGAATAATACCAGTAACAGCACCAAAACTAGCAGCAGTCTCTAAAATAGCTGCTTTTAAAGCTGCAACATTAGTCACATCAACACTTAAATACTTAGCATCACCACCAGCTTCTTTAATAGCAGCTAAAGTTTCTTGAATCTCGCGACTCGAAACAATCTGATTGTATAACTTCTGAACAACCATCGGAGTTGGCTTACCATCAGTTGCCACAAATTCCATGATGCGCTTTTTCAAAACCGCTTCATCGAAACAACCCTCAGCGAAACTCGGTTCCAACGTCAACTCCGACCGACCCAGCAAAATAAACTTACAACGATGTTGCTGCGCCAACTTAACCGTACATTTAGCAGTAATACCCTTGGCACCACCGCTAACAACAAAAACAGACCTTTGATTAACTTGAATTGACATATTTTAAAAAGTTAGGAGTTGTGTAAAATTTCTTCTAAATCCTCTTAATTCTTTCTTTGCGTACTTTGCGTACTTTGCGGTTCGTAAAAACCAACCAGTTACCGTCTCAAATCTTCAAACGAATCACCACGTGGACTTCTATCATAAACAGGATTACGGCGAGGAGAACTTCTAATTGCCAGCGAAAGTAAAATAAAAAATGCTATTATAATAACAGCAATAAAAGGCGTTAAATTACTCTCACTTCGACTTGGTTTACTGCTTTGTAAGCTAGTTTGCTGATTATAAGGTGCCCCCAAACGAATATCTCCCAAATCTTTCTTATCCGGCGCCAACTTAATAAAACCACCATAAGGTTTATAACCAGAAGCTTCAACAAATATCTCCCCACGAACATTTTTAGACTTATCAGCACTAACCTGGAATTTATAAATACCTTCTAAATCAGTGTAAGAGTCTAGAGAAATATCGTTTGTCTTGAGAGAAACCTTGGCGCCGCGAATTGGTGCTTCCTTTCGGTAGTCGATAACTCGACCAATAAAATTTATTACATTTTTCTTAGACATGTTTTTATAGTTACTAGTTGATAGTTAATGTTTGATTGCTAGGTTGAAATAACTAACAGCTAAAAACAATCAACCAGCAACTAAAAACGAACCGCAAAGGAAGATAATGTAGAGACGCGATAAATCGCGTCTTTCTTCCAAGTTATGAATTTTGAGCAATCAGCGTTACTCGTCCGTGACTACCGTAAGCAACCTCTGTAAGATAAAGATTTGGGTCATGCAGTTCAGCAACGATGTACTGCGCGGATGTACTAGCATCAATTTGGGGACTGAGGTCTATTGCTCGGCAAAATACATTTGACCATTCCCAAATCATTGTTTTAGTAAGTCCAAATAAACCAGCACCAATGGCGCCAAAGTTTACTTGTCTATCAAGTCCGAATGCTCCGTCAAGACGAGCAACGGTGCAAAAAGACGCGCGTCCTTGTTTCGCGGCTTCATTGAGGGATTTTTTCAAATGTTTTGCAATGAAGAAAATGTGTTTGACGATTGCTTTTTCTTGTTCGCTGTAGAAAACACCTTCGGAGTTGGAAGATTGGAAGATAGGGTGAATATGAATAAAGGCGCCGATAAAACCGTATTGAGTTGTAATATCATCTAGCTTTTGTTGTAGATGCAATTCACAAAGGTCGGTTAGCGCAACTCTTTCTACACCTGGAGGTAATATCGATTTTTCGGGAACGAGCGAAGGAGGAAGGTTTAGTACAATAACTTTCCATCCCTGCTCGTTTAAACTTGCTGCAACTAAAGCTGTTGTTGGCGAACCATCATCGGTTATCAAAGCTACATACCCATGCGGTAAGCTGAATTCTAACCAATCTGGTTCGTTTAACTTTTTGAGTTGAGCAGGTAGTCGCTGAATACCTGTATCGATAATTGTACTAGCAACATCAGCAACATCAACTACATCGGTTCGTCGGTCAATCGTATCAGACTCATACTTTTTTTTTTCATCCCCAGATAGCTTCTGGAGATACTCAACTATTTGACCGATGGTTCGCAGTTCCGCCATTTCCTCCATATTACTAGGTTTGGGCAAGTCGGGTAATTCTTCTTGTAAGGCGCCCATTATTTCTACCCGTTTAATTGAGTCAATACCCAGGTCAGCTTCCATATCCATGTCAAGTTCGAGCATTTCTATGGGATAACCTGTTTTCTCACTCGTTATTGCGAGTAATTTATCGCTGAGGTTTGATAAGTCAGGTGTTTTAGCTTGTGCTGTATGTACAGCGCCGTTTTTGCTTGGTTCTTCTTTTGGTAATATTGGTAGCGTTGCAATAGGTAGAATTTCTTCAGCTATTTTACTTACGGTTGTAACAGGAGGTTCGATGGGTGCAACTTGCTGTTTAATTTCCTTGATTTCTACGCTTGCTGAAGCTGGTAATACAGGTTGAACTGTAGAGGAGCTTATCTCCTTCTGTACACTCACGTCACCTTCAATTATCTGTGCATATTCTTGCTGGATGAGTTGGAAAAAGTTTTTGGTATGCTCAACTTGATTTTGAAGGTATTGTTCGTGAATACGGAGGGTATCACTTTGCTGTGAGTGGAACTGTATCATGCTCCGCTCCAAGCTTTCCATCACAACTGGTTTAATTTCCGCGCGGTCATCGTTGGAATTTTTGGAAGCAAACAATGTATTTTGTTGCTGCATCAGTTGGTAGAAGGTTTGTACATATTCCTTCTGATGGTTTAAATATAGTCCGTGAACTTGTAAATTTTCACTTTGGCTTTGCTGGAATTGTGCCAAAACATATTCCAAGCTTTCCAAAACCCGTTGGTAATAAGCAAGGTTATTAGATGTTGGCTGCATTGGTGATAAGCTTGCCTCTTTAGTAACGAGTGGAGTTGGAACGGATACTTCTGGCTTAGGTGTTGGTAAGGTTGCCGAACTTGAAACGGTGCCGTTACTAGTAATAGGTTCTATTTGTGGTTTGGGATGATGTCCGTTACCAGAGTAAGGTGAGAGATGTGTTTCTAAGGCCATGCTTGTAGATATTAATTCAGTTTTAGTTTCAGTTTTAGTTTCAGTTTTAGTTTCGGCAACCACTTCGCTTTCATTCTTAACGGGTTGAGTTATAGTTACCTGATGTTTATCTTGCTGTGATAGCTCGCGCGTTTGTTTTGTTTTGTCTGATAGGTAGTTAACACCGTTGATACGAATATTCAAACCCTTGTTAGTCTCGGTTGTTAACTTTTGTGGAATTTGGTAGGGGTCAAGGTCTTTGAGTGGCATTCCCGCTACGCGCAATTGTACAGCAGCTTCGCGTAAAGTACGGTAACTATTTTTTTGAGGTGAGCCGTTGAGCGCAATAGCTAGGTGAGGACGGTTGCCGAGAATATCTTTAACAAGGTTTGTAAGAATTTTCTTGGGACCGAATTCAACAAAGCAGTAACCACCAGCTTGATAGATATTCTCTATTTCTTGTTTGAATAGTACCGAGTTAGCTAGGTGAGTTTCTAACAGACGCTGAACTGCGTGTGGTTCCCTTGAGTAAAGTTGACCGGTGACGTTACTGTAAACAGGAATAGAGGGAGTTTGGAAGTTAACTGATTTGAGTGCGATGGCAAATGATTTTTGTGCAAAAGCTATTAGCGATGTATGGAACGCTGCCGATACAGGTAGTAATATTGCACTATAACCTTGTTCTTGCAAAGCTTGTCTAACTTGCTCAATCTCTATTGTTGGTCCTGCTAGCACAACTTGATTTTGAGAGTTATAGTTAGCAATTGTAACCTGTGGAAAATGTTTTAAAACAGCTTCGACTTTAGACGAATCTTCCCTAACTGCTAACATTGCCCCAGCATCATAGTCAGGGTCTTGTGGTGGTGACATTGCTCGACCGCGCGCTTTGACGAGGAAGCAGTAATCTTCATCGCTAAATACACCTGCTGCCCATAAAGCTGTTAATTCACCAAAGCTATGTCCAGCAGTAAAATCTGATTTGAAACCTGCCTGTTTGAGAATTTTATACATCCCCGCACTCAGCATCCCAATCGCTGGTTGAGTATATTCGGTGCGTTGCAGTGCTTTCTCTTGAGCTTCTCTCTCTGCATTACTAAATACAGGATGAGGGAAAACGATTTCCGACAAGGGTTGAGAGTGGTCTTGTAGCAACAAATTATCCATGTAGCCATAAAGACGCTGCATCTCTGGAAAATTCATTACTAGCTCGCGTCCCATTTCCAAGTATTGTGAACCCTGCCCAGAAAACAGTGCTACAACCTTGCCTCCTAATTCTATTCCCGCAGAACGGTAGTAAATTCCTTGTGGGTGTTCCCATGTGGGTGTTGTTTTGGAACGCAGCAAATCTACAGCTAGTTGCAATAGCTTACAAGCTTCTGTGCGCGACTCGCTAACAAATCCGACACGGGCAGCTAAAACTGGAATTTCTGCTGCTTTACATTCCTCAACTAGTTGTAAATACTCTTTATCTCCAGTTTCAGACTGCAAAGAAGTTAATACTGCTTCACATCGTGTTAGTAGCTGTGCTGGATTTGTTGCAAACAGTAGTATTTCTGATGGTGTGGTGTGAATACGGTAGGGAGAATTTATTGAAGGTAAAGCGTCTGAATTTGAGGTGCCAGAATACTCTTCAAGAACAACGTGATAGTTAGTACCACCAAATCCAAACGAACTTACACCCGCGCGTCTTGGAGCTTCACCTAAAGCGCGTATCCAAGGACGAGTTTCAGCGTTGAGATAAAACGGCGAATTTTTGATATTTAATTTCGGGTTTGGTTCGGTGATGTTAATTGTAGGTGGCAGTACTTTGTGGTGTAATGCTAGTGCAGTTTTAATTAAACTTGCGGCGCCTGCTGCTGCTTTAGTATGTCCAATTTGTGATTTAACGCTACCGATAGCAATATATTGCTTTCTAGCATTGTCTTCACCAAAGAATTCGCGTAACGAAGCAAACTCTGTTGGGTCACCAGCCATTGTGCCAGTACCATGTGCTTCGACCAAACTAACAGTCGCAGGATTAAAGCCAGCATCGTCGTAAGCGCGCTGTAATGCCTTAACTTGTCCTTCTTGTCGAGGTGCATAGATACTTTTATACCGTCCGTCGCTGGAAGTTCCGATACCTCGAATTACTGCGTAGATTTTATCACCATCGCGTTCGGCATCTTCCAAACGCTTTAAAACATACATCCCAATACCTTCACCCAGCATCATCCCATCAGATTTAGCATCGAAAGGTTTAACTTTATCACTTGGTGAAACTGCTGGGGTTTTGCTAAACGAAATATACGCCATGATGGAGTTATCAGTATCTACTCCACCAGTGAGCATCATATCGCTACGCCCTTCGATTAATTCGCTTATCGCCATTTTTAGGGCACCGAACGAACTAGCACAAGCTGCATCAACAACGCAGTTAATACCACCAAAGTTGAGACGGTTGGCAATGCGTCCTGCAACAACGTTCGCTAGCATTCCGGGAAAAGCATTCTCATCCCACTTAATGTAAGAACTTTTAAACTTTTCGATGATTTTTTGCGTATCTTCCTCAGATAACCCACTACTTCTGAGTACCCTTTCCCATACAGGATATTCCAAACGCGCGGCAAGGGGGGTCGCAAGTTGTTTAGAGGCAGCAACTCCAAGTATAACTCCCACAGTATCGCGATTAAAATCGCGGGATGTACTATAACCCGCGTCTTCCATCGCTTCTTTGGCAACAACCAAACTTAATAACTGTGAAACATCAGTCACCTCTAGAATATTCGGTGGTAGCCCAAATTCCAGCGGGTTAAAATCAACATAAGGAATAAAACCACCGCGCTTACAATAGGTTTTGTCTTCAGTTGTGCGCGGATTGGGGTCATAATAATCTTCAACATTCCAATGTGAATCTGGAATATCAGTAATACAATCTACTTTATTAATAATATTTTCCCAGAATTCGCGCAGAGTTCTCGACTGTGGAAACAGACTAGCCATACCGATAATCGCTATCGGATTATCTTGTAATTTTCTGTTTAGGTGTAATGGCTTAGTTTTATCTGTCATCCTTTTTTTCTCCTCTATAAAAGTGGTCAAAACCTTCTCACAATTGTTTATTTCCTCGGACAACTGTGATAAGGCTGTATCTATCCAAGAAGCAGACATAGGCTAATCTTTGGTAGTGTTGATAATAAATTGGTAATGTCTGTTACCAACCAAAAACGAGCTATCTGTTCTTTACAGCAGCTATTTATTTGCAATGACCAAAGTTTATCGCGTCAACCGAATCGTGCTTTTATTTCAACTTATTAATAGGTAAAAATTAATAAGTAAAAACTAACAACAACTTACTATTAACGCTGTTTTGAATTCAATAATGTAATACCAATTGTAATACCATTTGCTTGAATAGTGCCACAGATTTTGTGTCGAAGAGTAGAGACGCGATTTATCGCGTCTGGTAGAAACGCGAGGTTTTTACTCTAACCATTATATTTTAGATTTACAACATAATAAATAATGATAATGTTACTCAATAACTAAGTTTACGAAAAGAACTTGCGCGAACTAAATGACTTGGAAATAACTATTCGCTACGATAGCTATCAGTGATAAGCATTCTTTTGGCGCCAAATATTTCTTCCATACTTACCTAATTAATTGGCTCATATCTATCCAAAATAAAAATGGTATAGCTACTCGACAACGCAAACTAAACAACACTTTCTTGGTATTGCGGTAATAAATCAATTACATTGTTGAAACTCGTGAAATAATCTTGTAATGCATTAGCTGCCTGACCAGTAAACTCAATCCATTCGTAGTGGTACAGACTTTGGGACGTTGATTCCCATTCAAATAATGGAAACTTGGGAGTAGCTATTAAGACAGATACGCTTTTGTCTCCTGAGCTAGTTCTGCTATCTAATTTTACTGCGGCAACGTAGCTCGTATTGAAAACAACGTTCTGTATCTTGATGAATGGCATAGCTAAATTCAGCATCCAAGATTATATAATTTAAGGATTTTGGCTTTTGTGAGTCTGACAAATCAGTTACAAAAACGCTCCTTCGTTAATAACAATAAATCAACCAACTAAAACCAGACTAAGAGACTAAATTTTGAGTTGGTATTAACATCACACTGCTTGTGTGTGTTCGTAACTACATACTCTTCACTGATTAGCTTATAGCCGTATCGAGTTAGGAGCTTTACAATTACTTCAAACACTAACACATATATAAAATTTCGGATAAATAATTTAGAAATTTTATGCAATGAGTGTAATATTATTATGTAAATGTTAAAGATAATAAAGCTGTATATCTAATAACTGTTTTTCCTTTAAATAAGTTTTTCTTTAGTTATACATAAACAATTTTAATATATTTATTAAGTAAAATTTACTATTCAGTTACATAAGGTGGGCATTGCCCACCCTACAACGGTTTAATTGTTCAATAAGGTTACAAAACAGTTTTTCTAGCTTGCTTACTAGTTAAATTTTGCCACCGTGTAATTCCACGATTAACTAAGTCAGGACTTTCATCACCAACAAAGCAGATGCGTCCTAACCTTTCACAAGCGATAAGAGTTTCACCATGTCCCATGAATGGGGATATCACAAAACTATTAGGATGAGTGTACATGTTTAACAAATAAGTAATAATTGCTTCGATACCTTCGATACAAATCGTTGCTTCAGGTTTTTGAATTGTGTAATGAGAAAAAACACTGATATAGATTTGATTAAAAACTAATTCATACTGAAAGGGCATTTGATTGTTACGACAAAAATCATTAATGTGTCCAGTAGAACGTAACACTACTACAACTCGTGCTTCGTTAATTAGGTAGTCATGTTCCCAAAATGGTGATAAAGTGGCAATCGCTAATGCTGCATCTGAAGGTAGTAAGTTAATAAATTGCTTACCTGCCGTATTGCCACGGTAAACTAAATGCTTGTGAAGCATCCATTTTTCACCTGCTTCTACACTAATGTCACGAGCTGTGATGATAGGTTTGGTAATAGGTTTGCTACTCGGTTTGGTACTCGCTTTGATGGCAGGTTTCTCGTTTTTAGTTGATGCTTTGCTGTGACTTGGCTTATTTGATACAGCGTCTAAGAGCGCTTGCATTTGTAATTCTCTTTGTTTGTCTCTAGCTTGTTTTGCTAGTTGAGCTTGATGTTCGGCTTCTGTTTTATCTCCTTTTGCCATTGCGTCTTCAAATGCTTTCTCCGCTGTTTCTGCTTTAATACGCTCAACGGTAGCAATTCTAGCTATTCTGAGTTGGACGGTACGACTTTTACTAAATGGTGTGGCGATAATTTTCTGTTTGACATCGGGATGAATATCTCTGGCTATTTGTTTACCTTGTTGGAAAGAGCGTTCACTATAACCAAATCCGCGCGCTAATTCCAGTGTTGTTCTGGGAGGTAGCGAAACGGTTTCGCCACCTTTTTTAGTGTATTGATTATCACCCGGTTTGAAGCGTAGACCCATGCGCTCAAGAATTCTGTCGCGTTCTAACCAAAGTTCGTACCGCTCCAAAGGTTCCAGTTCGTTACGGATAAAATTCTCGTCGATCTCCGCAAGTCTCGCTTGGTCTGCATCTTGGTAACTGACGACTTTGCACTCGATATGCTTGAAAGACAACATCTTACAAGCTGTTAGTCGATGCAACCCCGCAATCAAATTAAAATTTTGGTCTATTGTAATTGGGTTGAGCAAACCATTTGCCCGAATTGATTGCATCAACTCGACAACTTTCTCATCCTTGACTGGACGACGGTTGGCGCCAACGTGGATTTGATCGATTAATACTGCTAGCACTGTAGGCATAATTATTTTTCTCAACCGTGCCAAGTCAAATTACTAAGTCTTGTAAATATTGTGATTGACATTTCTCCTGAACTACGCGCGCGACAACAGTTATACATCAAATAAATTAGTACACGGCTAACATTTAGGCAGCAAGACTTTTTAAAATAATGCCTTGTTCCCTGGTTGTATACAGTATGTTTATTTCGATGTTTAAATTACTTGCAGCAATACAATTACTGCTTTTGATCAGAAATATGAGGAATTACAGCAGAAATTCTGTAATTAACGTAACGCTTTGTTAAGTTACTTCTGAATCAAGTAAACTAATGGCTATTAAGTCAACTGTTTGCCATGATTTGTAGATTATCTCATGAGATGCCAGGTTTTTACAATCAAGTAATTCATGAAAACTTTATACAAAATCCCGTAAACTACATTTGCTTTACATTTACTTGACAATATTCTAGTTATTTGCAATATTAGAAGACAGGTTTATCTAACGAGAGCAACTCACAGTTTGATTCACAGTTTGATTCACACTTTAGAAATGGGAATGCTTTGCGCGCTTTAATGACAAGTCTCTACATTTGTAGTCATTGATAGCAAAGAAACCCGTAATAAACCCAGCTTATAGAAATTATACATACAAATTACATACAGCCAGCATCCAGTATAAAGCCACTGGGGCTAATTCTTTGCGTACTTTACACAGAATAACAATATGACTGTAGATAATGACAGCCAGTTTTACACGAAATCCCGTTCCAAGGCGCCGATAATTTTAGCTGTTTCTATTGGAATTAGTGCGGCACTGATATCAGTTTTTGCAATTATGCGGTATGCAGCGCAGGATGAAAAAACGGTAGTTAGACCAATAAAAACTGCTCCTGCTAGAGTTGCAATTACAGCTTTAGGACGTATTGAGCCACTTGGTGAAGTCAGAAAGTTGTCGGCGCCAAGTTCATTGAGCGGAGTTCGAGTTGAGAGAATCTTTGTAAAAGTTGGTGATACTGTACGAGCAGGTCAAGTTATTGGATGGCTTGAAGGATATGCCAGAACATCAGCAGCACTCCAGCAAGCATTAGATAAGGTCGATGTTGCGCGTGCCAAACTAGTTCAAACAAAAGCAGGCGCCAAAACTGGTGATATAAACGTCCAAAAAGCGACGATTTCACGTTTAAGAGCTAATATTCAAGGCGAAGTTGCGACAACGCAAGCTACTATCGCGCGTTTACAAGCACAACTAAATAACGCGCGTACTGAAAACAATCGATATCAACAGCTATTTCAACAAGGCGCCGTTTCCGCATCTGTAGCAGATGATAAACGATTGCAAACTCAAACGGTAGAACAGCAAATCAAAGAAGCTAGAGCAAGTCTGAATCGTACAACAAGTACACTCAAAGAGCAGATAGAGGAAACGCAAGCCAAACTAGCAAGTCTGAACGAAGTACGTCCTGCTGATGTTCTGCTAGCGCAAGCAGAAGTCAAAAGTGCAACAAGTGCAGCAATACAGTCCAGAGCAGAACACGAACTAACTTACATCAAATCTCCTATCAGCGCTCAAGTTTTAAAAGTTCATGCCAAAACTGGAGAAGTTATTGGTAATAATGGCATCGCCGAAATTGGTACGATATCACAGATGTATGTAGCAGCAGAAGTGTATCAAACCGATATTAAAAAAGTTCAGATTGGGCAAAAAGTCACTATTACCAGTACAGCATTTAACGGTCAGATTGAAGGAACCGTTAGCGAAATTGGTTTACAAGTAGAGCGTCAAAGTATTCTTAGCGTCAACCCTTCTGCTGATACCGACCGTAGAGTTATCGAAGTCAAAATTCGTATCAATAATCCTGCTGATAGCCAGCGAGTAGCAAGTTTAACAAACCTACAAGTAGATGTTGCCATTCACATCTAATTCTCACCCAAATCCAAGACCCATTCACGTACAAAGCAAAATTCAAAATTGATGATGGTGTTTAAAATTCCTCTGGCATGGCTACAGCTAATCCAGCAAAAAGGACGTTTTACCATAGCCGTCGCTGGTATGGCATTTATTGTACTATTGATGTTCGTACAACTCGGCTTTCAAGACGCACTATATTCCAGTGCTACCGCAGTTCATCAACGCTTAGAAGGTGATTTATTCCTCGTTAGTTCCCAGTATAAAGCGTTAACATCAAACCAAAGTTTCCCGCGCGCGCGTTTGTATCAAGCTTTAGGATTTGATACAGTTGAATCAGTCAGTCCAATGTATTTGGAATTTGCCAAATTTAAAAATCAGGAAACTGGGGAAAAATACCCAATATATGTTATAGGAGTAGAGCCAGGAAAATCCGTAATTAACCTTCCAGAGGTTGAAGCTAATATGGATAAGTTAAAAATTCCTGATGTCATACTCTTTGACAGAGACTCACGTCCTTATTTTGGAAATATTGCGCTGGAATTTAATCAAGGAAAAACCGACCAAGTTGTTGAAATCTTTCCTTTTAATGACTCTAGTGGCTATCGAGTCAGAGTTGGGGGACTATTTAGCATTGGACCTTCGTTTGGTGTGGATGGAAATTTAATTGTCAGCGACTCCACATTTTTGAGGATTTTTGCTAGTCGTCCATCTGATAAAATAGACTTAGGTGTTATTACACTTAAAGCAGGCGCCGACCCCGAAAAAGTTTTAAAAAACCTACGTCAAAATCTTTCAAGTGATGTAAGGATTTTCACTAAGGCAGGATTTAATGACTACGAAAAGCAATACTGGGCAGCAAGAACACCTATAGGCTTTATTTTAAATCTGATGCTGACAATGGGTTCAGTAGTCGGGGTCGTAATAGTCTATCAAATTCTTTATAGCAATATTTCCAGTCAATTTGTTGCTTACGCAACTTTAAAAGCTATTGGTTACGAGAATAATTATTTGTTGACGGTAGTTTTTCAGCAAGCAATAATTCTGGCTATTTTAGGCTATCTTCCTGGGTTCATATTATCCCTAGGCTTGTATGACTTTGCAATGAATACAACTAAGTTACCAATTATGATGACTTTTCAAAATGGGGTAATTGTATTCATTTCAACCATTTTCATGTGCATTACTTCTGGAATATTAGCCATTAACAAATTGCGTCTAGCTGACCCCGCTGATATCTTCTAATTGCCATTAACCCTTGGCGCCACTTT
This sequence comes from Calothrix sp. CBUCES-K 9914, assembly GCF_059640475.1. Taxonomy (NCBI): domain Bacteria; kingdom Bacillati; phylum Cyanobacteriota; class Cyanophyceae; order Nostocales; family Calotrichaceae; genus Calothrix; species Calothrix sp. CBUCES-K 9914. Next base: position 7,032 of record NZ_JBXXZH010000101.1, on the reverse strand, counting down.
TTCTAACCACTATTTCCTAAATACATGAACCAAACAATACTCATCACTGGTATTAACGAATGCATTGGTCAGCGCGCGGCAGAACTTGCACAAGCGCGAGGAATGAAAGTTAAAGGACTGCAACTTACATTAGATAAAACATCAGATAAAAATAAACAAAACCATCCGGGAATCGAAATCATTACTGGTGATATTACAGACCCTGCTGTAGTTAAAAAAGCTTGTCAGGGAGTAGATATAGTTTTACACGCAGCAGAAATTACCAAAGAAGGAGGCAAGCTCAAAGACTTTCAGAAAGTTAACGTTGATGGTACTGTGACTTTAGCGCGCGCTGCTTCTTCAAGTGGTGTAAAAACTTTCGTTCACATGTCCAGCGTTTTGGTATATGGCTTTGACTACGAAAACAATATCACCGAAGACGGTAAATTGAAAGGTGATAACAACCCCTACTGCCAAACTAAAATCGAAGCAGAAAGTGCTGTACTCAAATTTAATCAGCCACCAGAATTTGGAGTCATCATCATTCGTGCTGGAGACATATACGGACCAGGGAGCATACCTTGGGTAGTTCGTCCCGTTTCCATGATGCGTCAAAACACATTTGCTTGTGTCAACGATGGAAAAGGTGTGATGAACCACGTATATATAGATAACCTTGTAGAAGCTATCTTCCTTGCCATCGAAAAACAACCATATGGAGAAATCTTTAATATCACCGATGGTAGTGAAACTAGCTGGAAAGAATACTTCACCCGTCTTGCAGGAATTGTAGACCAACCACCTCCATTCTCGCTACCCAAAGACGAAATCAAACTATTTTTACAACTGCGTCACCAAGCACAGAAACTCTTCCGCAAAGAAGGAGATATATTACCAGAGTCAGTTGATTTCATGTCGCGTCCCTACGCTTACTCAATAGCCAAAGCAAAAAATCTGCTAAATTATCAACCCAAAATCGACATCAACGAAGGTATGCAGCTAACTAAACAATGGCTGCAACAACAATAAGTTAAAAGTGCTGAGTGCTGAGTATTGAGTATTGAGTTGTGGTTAGCACTCAGTACTCAGCACTCAGCACTCTTAGGAGTACACAGAGCAAATATCTAAATCTTATTGGCTATGAATTTAAACAAAATCAAAGTGGTAATGTGTGCTGATTATCTTGGAACTGGCGCCGTTGAGGGTAGTACTACTGGTTTACAACAAATGCTCAATGATTGGATTAACCAATCTGCTAATGACCCAGATATTGAATTAGTAGTTTATTGCCTTGGCACGAAAAATCAAAAATATTATCCATTTTCCAACGTTACTGTTAAACAGTATAAACCTAATATTACTACCCGCGCGCTTTTTCCGTTGTCTCCACCTTCTGTTTTTCCGTTCCTTGTTGATTTAATTCCTATTCATCTTGGTTTAATTAGAGATATTATTCAAGATAATCCTGATATAATTCATACGTTTGGAACTTTTACAGCTACTGAGGTATCAGGTTATTTAGCTGCTAAAATCATGAAGTTTCAACGTAAAAGCATAAAATTAGTCAATACTGTATTCACTGAAGTAGATACTTATTTTCCTAGTTATCTCAAAAGTATTATTATTGACTTTTATAAACTCATCGATTCAAAGTCTTTATTTAAAATAATTACCCAAAGCGCTAGAGGTGGTCTTTATACACCAATCAAGTTAAAATACTATAGCATAATATTTTTACTAAGATTTTGGACTTACTTGCAATCTGGCTCATCTGCATTTTTGCTATTTAGGTTATTTGAGTTACTCGGTATAATTCAAGATTTAATAGTGAAAAGTATACAAAACATACTGAAATTAATATTTCCAGATAAGTATAAGCAGTTAGAAGTTCAAATGCATGAATACGTAAATCATCTCAGACAATCTTCAACATCGCGATATCAAAAAAAATATAAACACCCTCTTAGTTATTTGGTTAAACCAATACAGCTAACATATGATTTTATTAGAAGAGCAGATGAGCATCCGGAAAGCAATAAAGTTGGTTTAGGTGGTCTTTTAGCCAATATTTTAAGATTTTTTCTCAAAAAGCAAGTATCTTTTTTTGTTAACCAGTGTGACGCTGTTACCATTTCACGACCAGAGGATATAGCTAGGTATTGTATCACGGCGCCTGTATGGCAACTACCTTTAGGAAGTGATTTATCACGGTTTAAAGTTTATCAACCATCTGTAGAGACTTTTACCGAACGAGTTCAATACGCACTCGAATTAGAAATGCTTTGTCATAAAAGCGCAAATGCGTTGGTTGATATTGCCACAAACCCTGAGAAAATATCCAAAAGATGTATTCTCTACGTTGGTAGATTGAGCAACGAGAAGAATATTTCCATTTTGATGGATGCTTACGAGCAGTTGCTTCGGTGTCAAGGCATGAAAGACAAAGTTCATTTTATCTTTATAGGCGCCGGATATGCTGCACCAGAACTAGAAAAACGATTTGGAGACAGCGTAACCGTTACTGGACTAGTTCCAAATCATCTATTACCCGATATATATAACTTCGTGCGTTTGCGTCAGGGTTTCTTCGTCAGTGCTTCAGACACAGAAACATATGGCATTACTCACGAAGAAGCAACAGCTTGTGGAGTACCACTAGTCGCAATGGAAAAAGGAACCAGAGGACATTTTTACAGTCCGGGAGACAGAATAGGTAATTTCAGAGTTGAAAAAAACGAAGAAATAGCCAGAACAATCGAAGATTTAATTATACGCGCTAGTGATAACTTTCGTGTTGCACTTAACGGGTTGTGTATTCCTGATTACTCAGAAGGTGAAGGTTTATCAAGGTTATTAAGCAATCGTACAGTAATGGAGTCAGTACAAAAATCTTTATTGTATGCAATGTATACTATGGCAGTGATGCCAGAATCTACATCAATCAAAATGTCCGAATATGCATCTCAATTAACACAGCGCAGTAAATTTGGTTCACAAGGAATATGGCAGTTACTGCGTTATATATATCTGAATGATTGGAAATCATATTATCCTTTATACAACAAACAGCAACATGTGTATTTTTAATTTTTAATTTTTAATTGTGATTGTAATTATATAATTGTATGTATCTAAAATAATTAAGTTCAAAACTATGAAGATTAAATTCATGAAATGGGGTATTTGTTCAATAGTAACCGTAGCAGCAATTAACATTGCTACAGTTGTGAATGCTTTGGAAAATCCAACACTAACAGTAGTAGTAAATGGAGTACGTCAACATAAAAGTCGCGTTTGTTTGCGAGTCTTCTCGAACGAAAAAGGATTTCCTTTAGATAATAAAGGTGAAGTACAAAGTGGTTGTACTCCAATTACAGGTAACGTTGTGAAAAAGCAGTTTTATGGCTTGAAACCAGGAAAATATGCTGTAGCTGTAATAGACGATGAAAATGGAGACGCTAAACTTCACACTAATTTCCTAGGTATCCCTACAGAAGGTTTTGGTATTTCTCGTAACCCAACTGTATCAGTCACAACTGGTATACCAAAGTTTAAAGATGCTAGCTTTTCACTCGATAAAAATACAACTATAAATATAAAAATGAAGTATTCGCTGGATTAATTCTTGCAGCGGATAAAACGGATGTAACAGATATATGAATTGTAAAAAATTATATCCGTTTAGAGACCGATTGAACCCTTGTCTCTACAACGCACGTAAACGGAGGGTTTTCCCGCAGGGATAGTTAAAGTTTTTATACCGGAATTTATCCCCCCTAGCCCCCCTTAATAAGCTACCGTGTACACACATCTTTATGACTCTCCTCAACATCCCTCCTTTGTGCCCTTTGTGCCTTTGTGGTTTATTCTTTTTATGAACCACATAATCCGGAGAATTTCCCGCAGGGTAGACACAAAGAACACGAAGAAAGAGAACAAAAGTAACTTTTATAGACTTGTGTGTACACCATAGCCTTATTAAGGCAGGTTGGGAGGATTCAATTCTTAAGGGACTTCCAAAAATTTAATTCTCCCGGAATGTGGGGTGGGCATCCAAGCAAACACCTCCTTTGAATGAACGGGCGGGACGCCCATTCCACAAGAAAATATTGAAGATTTTTTTATTTGGAAGTCCCTAACCGAGTAGTATTGGGATTGCTATATATTGTTAAGTATAATAAATCACCCGTTACATCCGTTATATCCGTTGCCACTTAACCTTGTCAGTAAATGTTCGCCTACACGCAATGCATTCGCCATGATAGTTAACGATGGATTTACAGCAGTACTCGATGGGAAAAAGCTGCTATCCACAACATATAAATTATCAATATCATGCGCGCGGCAATTAATATCGAGTACAGAAGTAGTCGGGTCTTCACCAAATCTACATGTTCCACACTGGTGTCCAACTTCTTTTATCGACATTTTCTCAGCATAATATATAGATAATCTTGACTTAGACTTATCCTCAATAGATTTTAATACCGCAATCCAGCGTTTCATCAAACGGTTAAATGGTTTATTATTATTACTATTATAATCCAGACATATTTTTTCACCCTGGAGAAAAACACGATTGTTAGAATTCGGCAAATCTTCTGTAATTAATAACCAAGGAACACAATGATTTGCTATTTTTTCGGCAACGAAGCGAGGTAAAAATGCAGCATTCGCAATAATTCTATCTGCATGAATATTGCCCAACAACTGTACACTACCCATCGGGTATGGAAAATCTTGCTCACCCCAATAAAAATCATTGAATCCCATTGTTTTCTGAAACACCGTCGGATTCGCTTGTGTTGATAGAGCTAAAACAACTCCAAATTTATGTGCCATATAATTTCGTCCAACCAAGCCTGAGCTATTGGCTAACCCGTTTGGATGTTTGTCTGAAGCTGATTTTAATAACAATAGGGCACTATTAACGGCGCCACAAGCAAGTACTACAATATGGGCTGTAAATATTTGCTGCTTCCCACCAACTTCTACCTCTACTTCTGTTATTTCTCTACCTGATGCACTAGTATGTAAGCGTGTAACTTTCGCACGAGTTATCAAAGTCACATTAAAATGCTTAATTGCTGGACGTATACAGTTAATATCTGCATCCGCTTTAGCGTTGAGAAAACACGGGAAACCATCGCATGTGTCACAACGAATACAAGCACTTAACAAAGCATTATTTTGATTCAGTTTAATAGATAGCGGTAAGTTAAAAGGGTGAAAGTTTTTATCTTTCAAACCTTCACAGATAGCTTGAATATGAGGTTCGTGGGTAATAGCAGGAAACGGGTAAGCATCTTGTTCTGGTTCAGTAGGGTCTAAACCGTGTTGTCCATGTACTTCGTAGAGCTTTTCAGCTTGCGTGTAATAAGGCGCCAAATCACGGTATTTCAATATCCACTCTGGAGAAACACCATCATGATGAGTAACTTGTTCAAAATCTCGTTCACGAAATCTAAATAAGGCGCCACCGTAAAACTTTGTATTTCCACCAACATAATAATGTGTATTCGTGTTGAAGGATTTATGATGTTTGTCATACCACACTTCAGCATTACGGTAAGTTGATGCTTGTAAAACTTGCTGGGGATTCCAGTTAGATTTTTCTCTAGGCAAAAAATCACCGCGTTCAAGTACCAAAATCTTCTTGCCGCTTGGCGCCAGTTGATAAGCTAGAGTTGCTCCACCGGCGCCAGTACCGACAATAATCACATCATAATGATTATTCATTGACATTTAAAGAAGTTAGGAATGTGATTGTACGCGCACGGACTGCATCTGATTTTCAGAACATGTTTTATTCAGTTGCGTTAAACCAATCCATCTGTAAAGTCTGTCACCAAAGTCAGGAACTAGCTGTATATACGCGAAAAGTACCTTGGTTAAAAACCCATCAAGCATAACTTCACCATAATTTTTCTCAATAGCTCGTAATATTACATTTGCAACATCAGACGGTTGAGAAACCTGCGCCATTTTCGGGGAAGATAAACCAAATGCTAAAAACATTCCTGCTTGCGTATATCCCGGACAAACTACCGTAACTCCAACATTGCTACTCGCTAGTTCTTGACGTAAAGCATCCGTCCACATTATCAACCCTGCTTTACTCGCTGAGTACACGCTATTATACGGCGCCCCTTTTTTACCCGAACCAGAAGCTATATTAACAACGTGGCCACTGTTGCGCGCTATCATCTCAGGGAGCAATAACCGCGTTAACTCCATACCAGATATTAAATTCGTCGTTAAAATTGAACGAATATCATCTAGCGAATAATTCTGAAACGGACGGTATTTTTCGATAGCAGCATTATTAATCAAAATATCAACCGAGCCAATAGTTGTGTTAATTTTTTCAACTAAACTCGGTAATTCCTCGACTTTACTAATATCAAATTTAATACTAACCGCTTTTCCTCCATCTCGTTCAATTTCTGTAACCAATTTTTCTAATGCAGCTTCCGAACGCGCTACACATATAACGTTAGCTTTTTGTTTAGCTAACGCGCGCGCGATATATTCACCGATACCTCCAGAGGCGCCTGTTAGTAATACGTTTTTCCCTGCTATCTGTGTCATAAATATCAGTTATCCTGAAACTATAAGTAACTAAATGTTGAATTAAAGAACTTACTTTATTTGCTAATTTAACTTATGAGAATATTATTTCTGTTGTTAAATATACGTTTATTAATATCCACACCCACACCCTATAAGGGTGAGGCTATACGAACAAAGCCTGTTGTAAGCAGGCTAAAAATGCTTATTACACTATTAATTCTAAATGTTAATCAGTAACAATCTGCTATCTATATAAAGTCTAATTAACTATATATTTTGTTGCAAATAATTCAATTATTATCTAACTCAACTAGTAAAATAGTCATAATCTGTTTAGAGTTAAATATTACTTCCTTCAGTTACAATACTGCTCGGTTAAGAAATTGATCCCTCCTGCCCCCCGCGTGGAAGGCTACGGTGTACACACAAGTCTCTTTTTCTTATCTTTCTTATCTTTCTTTGTGTTCTTTGTGCCTTTGT
>NZ_JBXXZH010000100.1:0-31203 GCF_059640475.1 Calothrix sp. CBUCES-K 9914 | reverse complement strand
TTAGGATTATGGTGAGACGATTGGCATAAAATTTTACGCAACCAAACTTTTCAAACATCCTCTAAGAGACTTCTAACTGTTTTAGTTCTGCAAATTTTGGTTTTGCTAGTAGAATTATCGCAATCATAGATAAGCTTGTTACCACAATCACACTTATTACATTTGGATCGTCAAAATTGCTTCCACCCACTAATAAGGCAGCTGCAATGTTGCGTTGAGAAGTACCTACAGCTAGTACTCGCTGTATATCCTGCTCTGAGCCTCCTAGGAAATAACCTAATCCAAAAGAGACGGTGATAAAAGCTAAGGAAGCAATTATGGCGCCTGATTTAACCAAATAGATTAGATTATTAAACTGAAGTATCAGTGATATTACTAGACCAAGAATCAATGTAATGCTTGATACTTGAAGCATTATCGGTCTAATAATATTAGCGATTGCTTCGTAACGGCTAAAAATTAGTAATCCAATTAAAAGCGGTGCCAGCATTACAAAGATTAATGGTTTGGCTATATCCCATGCACTAACATGGACATTTTGCAATACTAATGGCAGTACGATGGGCATGTAAATAATTGTGCCACACATTAACAGCATCATTAACCCTGTAGAAAACGCAATATTTCCGTTGACAATTTGGGCAAGTTTTGGCAATGCTGGAGGACCTGCTGCGACTGCTAAGATAGTGAAACCAATTTTAATAGATTCACTTAGAGGTATTATCTGCAAAAGCAAATACACTCCGGCAGGTACTATAACAAAGTTTGCTACAAGCGAAAAGATTATCAGACGAACATTGCGAAGTGGTTCTATAATTTCCTTTACAGTTAGACTTAAGCCAGTACCAAACATTGTAGTAACGATAAACGTAAGGAATGCTAGCTTATTAATCAATGAAAAGTTGATTAATGAATCTATAGCTAACAATGGATTATTCATAGGTTACTTAATATTCAGAGTTACTTGCCGCAAGTTTCCTGTAAATGCAAAAGGCGCCTCATAATCTTCCACTACAGGTGTACCGTTGTCTCGACCTATATCAAAAGTTTCGTCTAATCCCCAACGGTATGCTACGGTTTTTTCAATGCGACCAAGAGCAACTTGTTTATCGTTAATAAATAGTTTGCCTGTTCCACCAGCACCTGCGGCACCACCATCAAAATCAAAATCAAACCGCAGTGTGGATTTTCCGTTTGCCACTTTTTCAGAAGATTGGATAATTGTGCGGTCGTTACCTAAAAAGTTATAGGCAAAAGTTGGCTTGCCATCATCAACAAAGAAACTCCAACCAGCAAAACGTCCACCTTGGCTAACAAGCACACCCTCTGTATCATCGTCCGAAGCCTCAATGTTTGCTGTAATGCTAAAGGACTTGTTTTTGAGGTCGGGAGCGCTACCTTCGGGAACTCTTACAGTACCTGGATAATACGTAAACTTTGTGCGTCCAGCGCTTAAACTAGGACGAATACCAACATCAAACCGCGTTAATAAACGGTCGTCTAAAGGTAATACATTATACTTGCGTGCTTGCGCTAGAAACAGGTTTTGCAGCTGCTTGAGTTTATCAGGTTCCTTTGCAGCAAGGTCATTTGCTTCGCTAAAATCTTCATCAATGTTATAAAGTTCCCACTTATCTTGGTCAAAGTCTGAGCCTTTTGAACGTTCCCACGGTAAACGAGGATGACGAGCAGCCGCAACCCAGCCCTTATTATAAATCGCGCGGTTTCCTAACATCTCGAAATATTGTGTTTGGCGCCTTGAAGGTTCATCGGGGTTGTCGAAGGTGTAAGCTAGACTAGTGCCTTCGATAGGTTGTTGCTCTACACCATTAACACTGGTCGGCTCAGTAATTCCAGTGACTCTATAAATAGTGGGAGCAATATCAATTACATGATGGAATTGGCTGCGAATTCCACCTCGGTCTTTGATGCGGTCACCCCAAGCAATTACTAAAGGGTTGCGAGTTCCACCAAAGTGAGAAGCAATTTGCTTTGTCCATTGGAAAGGTGTAGTTCCTGCCCATGCCCATTCTGCTGGATAATGATTAAAGGTTTTGGGACTTCCTAAGTCATCGTATGAGTCGAACAATTGTTCAAGGGTTTCACCTACACCGTTAAAGACTTTTATTTCACTAACGGTTCCAGTTAATCCACCTTCTGCACTGGCGCCATTGTCCCCCACTATATATATGACTAACGTATTGTCTAATTCGCCTAATTCCTCAACTGCATTTATTAACCTTCCCACTTCCGCATCAGTATGTGCTAAGAATCCAGCAAATACCTCCATCATGTGGGCATAAAGTTTTTGCTCGTTTTCTGGAATAGAATCCCATGCAGGAAGTTCTTTGGGACGAGGTGTAAGCTGGGCAGAAGCGGGAATTACACCTAGTTCTTTCTGTCGTGCAAAGGTTTCTAACCGCAATTTATCCCACCCTTGGTCAAACTTACCCTTGTACTTTTTAATCCACTCTTTAGGTGCATGATGCGGAGCATGAGTGGCGCCAGTAGCAAGATAAGTAAAGAAGGGTTTATCAGGAGCAACTGATTGTTGTGCTTGAATCCAAGCGATGGCATGGTCTACTAAGTCAGGAGTTAGATGATAATCAGAATTATTAGGTTTCTCAATGCGCTTAGTATTTTCAACTAAAGCAGGGTTCCATTGATTAGTGTCACCACCAAGAAAGCCATAGAAATACTCAAAACCTTCCTGTGTAGGCCAACGGTCGAACGGGCCAACAAAACTAGTTTCATTGTCTGGTGTATTATGCCATTTACCAAATGCAGCAGTACTGTAACCATTTTGACGCAATACTTCAGCAACCGTAGCAGCACTCTTTGGCAAAATTGCTGTATAACCAGGAAAGCCTGTAGCTAATTCTTCAACTACACCCGTACTCACTGAGTGATGATTGCGCCCAGTTAACAACGCCGCGCGCGTAGGTGAACAAAGCGCCGTCGTATGAAATTGGTTGTAGCGTAAACCACGTTCAGCTAAACGAGTCAAATTAGGAGTGTCTACTGGTCCACCAAACGTACTTGCTTGTCCAAACCCAACGTCATCAAGCAAAATTAGTAGGACATTAGGAGCATTTGCTGGTGCAGTGATTGGTTGTGGAAAATCTTGTTTAGAGTCTTTGTAAGTAATACCAATTTTGCCTTTGAAGGGCGGTTGTGGAACTGGTAGGACTTGAGATGTTACAGCAAGAGCAGGCGCCGTAAAGATATTAGTGAAGAGTAGTACTGTGGTCATTAACCAGAGAATTGCTCTTTTGAAATGAAATTGTGGCATAGATGTACATCATCTTGATTTAATTTTTAGCTGAACCTAACCCCCCGACCCCCTTCCCTTATAGCGAACGAGGAGTACAATTACTCCCCTCTCCTTGTAGGATACCGCTGGCAAATGATAGGTTTGACCCCTCAGTATCACGATTTTGCGTCATTTCCGGAAATGTAGAGACGCGACATGTCGCGTCTCTACTGGTCTCTGTGGTAAAAAGGAATTTACCCCTTTACCACAAAAAACTACCATGTCATCAAAAATTGCTGAACACTTAGGGCGCCTATTCGAGGTAGGATTTAACATCGGCGCCTTATCAGCGATAAATCAGTATAATATTAAACATAACTTCGGTAGTTTATACCGTGAGGAACTTGAAAATCTGAACTTTGCCAAAATACGTCAGAGAATAGCTTCAGAAGTAATTAGCGCAGTAGATAGAGAAATTGCAGAAACATGGAGTACTTTTTTTCTCCAAAAAGGGTTTTTAAGCGGTTTGAATTTTCTTCGTGAATACCTCAGTGCAGTTGGATGGAACGAACCACACCGTCTCAAACGTGTAGAAGTAGTTTACTATCATTGTCGGTTTAGTGGTGAAAACAGTCTCGGTACTTATGACACCGAAGATAACCAGCAGTGGTACAGTCGTGTTTTATCACAGTTGTCTTTAAATTCCAATGCGTTACCTATATATATAGACAAATACAAGAAAAAGGGTGAGTTTCTCAACGCTGATACTTTAGTATTATTAAAATATGGTAAATCCTATAGAACTCTATGTATAGATTTGACGGTGTTTGGAATACGTTCGCAGAGTGACATCCAGAATATCGACTATGTAGAGATTATCCGTAATTTACTAGCGCGCGATGTGAATTATTTACGTTCCAAAAGCGTATTTTCACGATTGCGTCTTGATACCGAATCTGTAGACTTTGAGATATCACCCGATTTAACTCAATATTTTAACGCTTTCAAATATCGAGATAAGGAAACCGCAAAGTTAATTCAAGCAGGTGGTTATATTTACAGCTTTTATCAGTTTCTGCAAGAAGCTAAAATAATAAGCGATGCATCAATGGTTTTCAATGCAGTCGGTTACAGTGATAGAGACATCAATGCTATATCTGTTACTCCTCAAAATATCGAGATTTTAAAGACATGCTACGAAATCTATAAGCATCATCAAAACGAGGATATATCATCCGCACGTTTGGGAGTGTTAAATAAAATCAAGCGCAGTGCTTATAGTAGTTTTGAACGGGGAAAAGAATTTGTTGACGCGATATTATCGATAACTCCGGGCAATATAAATTGTATACCTCCCCATCGCGAGAAGATAACAGGGTTTTTTAACTCGGTTGCACAACTTCCTCCAGAGTTAATGCAAAAAATGGGATTATCTGGAAAGCTAAACCTACGAGATGCACATGCTGAACTCATCAAAAAATCTTTATTATCACAGGACATATTTGTATTTTTAACGGGTAATCCTGGTATTGGTAAAACTACAGCAATTGTCGATTTTCTCAAAAAGCATCTAGATGATGGTTTTCTGTTTTTCTATGTCAGTCCGAGAAAACAAGTCAACCTCGATGTTATAGAAAAATTTAAAGATAAACAAACGCAGAAGCTATGCGACGATAGGTTATTTACCATCAACTCTCACAGTAGTCTCATCGCTGATAACTATGGAGATTACACCGTTCAGTATACCAGTAACGGGCGCCAAGGCAACCATATGCAGCAAGCTGTTAATTTTGTCGATAGTAATGTTGATTTACAATCCAAACGTACCAACCGACTCGAAAACTCTTCCGATGATACCATTCGTGATAAGGGCAGAAAAAGCAAAGGTGTTTTAAACAGTGTTTGCGAAGCTATCTCAACCGTTATTGAACACGAAGTTTCTGACCAAATTGTTGCAACCACTTCAATTCAAGCTTTAAAGAAAACTGGGGTGGGGATGGGGGATACATTAAAGCATTTTGAGAAAATCTTCAGAAATGCTTATAACGAGCGTGAAGGTACTATTTTTCCCAAAAAGATGCAGCAAATATCAAGACGTATCAAACATTTCTTTGTAATGATTGATGAAATTACAGGTGATGACGGGGGTGTAGAATTTTTAAATGGGATATACGAAATAGTTGCTAGATATAAATTAACTAATCCTGAATTTGGTTTCAATACAAAAATCATAGTTGCCGATGCTTCGATAGTTGACAAAAATGTAATTACACAGCACTTGTCTTTGGAGGCGCCGGAACCTGATAAAATATACTTTCGGCGCCCAAGTGACGAGTTACGTAATCAACCAATATCATTAGAACGCTTCGTTTTTAAAAACCTGCCTGCGACGGTAATTAATACAAACTCATATCCCGCGCGTTCTTTAACTATTACATACAAACTTTTGATACAGTCAGAGAAGTACGACGAACAAACGAATATTCAAACCAAAAAATATTTAGAAAAAAAGCTACAAATCGAAATATTAAAAGACATTCAAACACTTCTCAATAATCCTGATATTGAACAATTTATCGTTTATATCCAGCATAAAAGAAAATTAGCGGAATTAATCGCTGAGATTCAACAGCATCAAGAATTTGACTTGTATACTGATTATTTAGAAATACACGCGAGTATATCCGAAGAAGAAAAGCAAAAAATCCATCAATATCAAAATCAAGCCAAAGTTATATTTATGACTTCTTCGGGAAGTCGTGGTTTATCGTTTCCAAAAGTTAAACATATCCTGGTAGAAATTCCTAAATACCAAATTGAAAACAACTTGATGGAAATTATTCAGGTTATATATAGAGGACGTGGTGATGAAAAAATTGATAATCAAGATAAAGAATTAACGTTTTATTTAGGTGTTAATTCTTACTATCATTCAGAATCAGACAGGCAAATATCAATTCAAGAAAGTGTACTTGACATTTTAAATATCTTATTGATTTTAAAAGCTGCGATAATGACGAGAATATTTGGTTCTGGTCGGATCGGTCGCGATAAGTTTATTATTATACCTATTGGAGGTAAATCAGTTTTTGCAGCAGGTGAAACATTTTCGATGGAACTAGCAAATTTAATACTGTTGTTGAAGCAAGAAAGTTATCGAGAACCAAGTCATAAACTGATTGAAAATGTGTATACCAGTCTGGAAAAATTACTGAGTTCTGCGGAATTTGTCATTCAAGGTGCCGCAGAATCCAATTATCTCAAATTGCGCTCAGAGTTCAACACTAAATTTATTCAAAACTATAACACACTCGATAAACTCCTTGATAATGGTGCCATTGAATCAGCTTATATAAGCGGTGGCATGATAATCGTACCACTTGAGAATAATACATTAGAAGAAAACTATCTAATCAAATTAGCAGATATAAACGAAATAGCCAACGATGTACTTTGGCAGAACATGCAAAAAATCAGCCATAGTAAATCATATCCAGAAAACCTGCGCTCGGCAATTAAAGATGCCATCGAACTAATCAAAAAACTACGCACAGGAGCAGAGAAAACACAACGTTTAGAACTACGCGCGTCACAACCCGACCAATATTATGCGTTTCCATTATTTGCATTTATTTGTGGAGAGGCAATGCGCGCGTACTTTGAAACTCAACCCGAAGAACCAGAAGATAAAAGCTTTCGCGACATTTTAGCTAGATATATCCGGTCATCTTATGCAGTAGGTAATATTTTACCCATTGGGTTAAATTATAAAGACTTTCCTTTTGTTGTGTTTAGAAGCTACAGCTTGAAAGAGACACGACAGAAGATTTTTACAGACAAGTATTTACTATCATCCCATGAATTAAACGTATTGAACCTAATTTTGTCAAAATAACCCCTCTTGTAGCATAGGTGTCTCGCCTGTGCAGTCATTGTATTTTTTTTACCACAGAGTCACAGAGAGAAGATTGGCAACGGATATAACGGATGTAACGGATAGTTGATTATATCCCACATTCCGCACTTGGTGAATGTCGTATAATATATTCGCAACAGCTACATGAAAATTTCCAATCGAAGCGTACAATTATGGACTGGGGTATAGAGTACAACGGCTTTTGTTGGGATGAAGAAATAGAACGACTTAAGAAAGGTGAATTAGTTGGAGAATATTTTTTAGATATTAGAGCAGACAAACCAGCACCCAAGCAAAAGCTTGTTGCGTAATTAAAATATTCAGTTTAAGCTTGAATGTGAACCAATGGTTCACATTTTGGAAATTAGTTATTTAGGCGCCTCAGCAGTATGAAATTTCAATGATGAACGTAATACTTTAGATAATACAGGAAGCGCAAATAAACTATTTGGAGTTTTAATCATATGTGCCACTTCAACAAATCTTCTGTAAATATAGGAATCATTGACTGAAAGTGCCATAACTTTATCCATATACATGTGCATCAACTGGGTAATTTTATCTGCTTTACCACCTTCAGTAGTTTCATAGCGAAAATCTTCACCTGTTGCCATCAACCAGGGTGTCTGTAAAATTTTTGCTAACTCTTTTTGGAACTTTAATGTTAAACCCTTTACGTTACGAGGCGAATTTTTGAATTGCTCTTTCAAACAACGTGAAAGTTGTAACGCAGCTAATGCTCCTGTTGTCATTCCTTGACCGTAGACTGGATTAAATGCACAAACTGCATCTCCAATTGCGATTATACCATCTGGAAGATATGAAAGTTTTTCGTAGTGGAGCCAGCAATTTTCTGTGCGTCGATAACCATATACTGGCGATATAGGTTTTGCGTTTTTGATGGCATCGTAAATTATCGGACTGCGTAGACTTCGGGCAAATTCTAAAAAACCATCAGCATCTGTAGGTGGGTAATCTTTGCCTATACCAGACAATGTAATTGCCCAACGATTACCTTCTACAGGGAATAAAACTCCACCACGTAATTTATCAGGTGGTTTTGCCGCTAATAGCAATGCTTTCCAAGAAGCGGAAAACCCTTCTGGAACTTCATACCAGCGTGTACTATACCCTAAAAAAGAATTAATCACCGTTGTTTCGGGCGCCTGATAGCCAATTTCTTCTAAAAACTTGGGTAACTGCGAGTTGCGTCCACTAGCATCAACAACTAAATCGGCTGTTAGTTCTTTGTACTGAGCGCTATTTTTACAGTGTAATTTGACTCCAGATACTTGGTTATCAGTATTTACGAGTAATCCCTTGAACAACGTTGCTGTCACAAATTCTATATTTTGGTAACTACTTAATCTTTGGCGAACAAGCCATTCCAGAAAAACTCGGCTACAAGTATAAGTAACGACATCTGAAGATGTTAGCGATACCCATCCACACATGTTCAACGTTGGACAATCATGAACCCAATCAACCGACGGGGCGCCTGCTTCAGCTAACTGGGCTTTTATCCCTGGAAACAGTTGCTCTAAAATTCGTTGCCCTTGTGTTAAGAGTACGTGAACGTGATGTGTTTGGGGAACTCCTTGACGATATTCGGGCTTGGACGAAAGCTCGTCACGTTCTACCACAGTTACAAAATCAAAATGTTCTACTAATATCCGCGCGGTTAGCAAACCCGTTAAACTGCTACCTATTACTACAGCGTGACTACCAGTATCAACTTGTTTCTGTTCGTTCTTTAGATAGGTCATTATGTATTCTTCACTCTACATAATCGCATTACATACTTATCTTGTTTTTAAAAACATCTATCCAAAGAGTTAACTTGATATATCTACTAGCAGTAAATATACGCTCGACACGTTTAAAAATAGGTGTTATTTTTGACAAAATGTTTTTTGCGTCAGGATTATTTTAAATGCTAGGGAATATATTTGGGGGTTTTACAAAAAATATAGAGCGTTCTCTTAGAGACAATTCTGACTATTTTGCTAAAACAAATCGTAAAGAGTTGAGTAAATTATTTGACGAAAAGCTTTTTCCTTTAGCAGATAGATTAGATTATATAGCTAGGCGAAGAGTTGAGCAAGCTTTGAATAATTTAGAAGAACTTGAATGCAAGATAGTATCAGACATCGAAGGTTTACTCAATAAAACTGACACAAAAATTAATAAAAATATAAATAAAATAAATGATATACGTTTAGATACAATTAAAGATTTACAGAGTTTGTTAGGAACCGCTGATTTGTTTGTTGAAAATCGAATCAATCAAATATCTTTAACAATCATGCAGGGTATATACTTAATCGAAACAGTTGTGAATAATACACTTACAGAAGTAAATAATTTAGAGAATAAGGTTGTTGACGATATTAATAAAGTTATTAATAAGCTTGATAATAACTTTAATAGTTTAGAAGAAAAAATATTTCAAGATGCTGATTATCTAGTTGATAAGCTAATTCGTAATATGGATGAGATGATAGAAGGTAATATTGAATTAGTTCGCAATGAATTAAAAAGAAATTTGCTTCATGCATTACCAAACCCTTTTGATAAATGTAGGCAGTTACTCAAGCTTGGCATGAAACCAGGCGCCGCTTTATCTGACATTGAACTTTACGAATTAAGCGAGTGTTATGAGTTAAGTAAGTTAAATGAAAATATTTCTGTTGATGAAGTATTAAAAATATATGGACAGTCACAACTCAACGCTGCAAGAATGGCATCTTTAGTTAGAAATGCACCTGAATTAAAACGAAGAGCAATTCAAGACTGGATGAAATATGGAGTACTTTGTGATTTTTGGCGCCGTACTGTTCAAAATTATAGTTTAGACACTTCATTCGAGCTACCTCAAACCGAAAAAAAGCTATTAACAGGCATCTAAGTAATATTATATTCAACCTTAATTAACAATAATCTCATGAATACAGATAATTGGAAAACTCCGCTAGGCTATTTTGAAAAAGCAATTGAAGACCTAAGACGCACACAAGAAGAGTTTCAAGTGCAAATGGAGGAAATCAGACAACTTAAACAAAATTATGCCCTCTTACAATCGAATTTAGAAAAGGCAGAATCAAATATAGGAAAATTTACCGAAGAATTGAGAGTTACGAGACTAGACTTAGAAAAAACTAAGGAAGAGCTTAAAACAGCTAAACAAAAATTTAATGAACAATCTAAAAATTTACAAGATTATCAGCAGGCAACGAAGGACGAATTCAAGCCAGTTAAAAAACAAATTAATGAACAATCCAAACAACTACAAGATTTACAGCAAATAACTAAACAAGCAATTAATGATATAAAAGAAGGAATTGAAAATGGCTCAATTATTGCTTGCAAAGCTTTGATGTTAAAAGGTAGAGACGATTATCACTGGATGCGTTATTGTAAGCTCGATAGCGTAAATCATCATTGCTTTCAAGTCTGGAGAAGCGATAACAACACTTGGCAAGATGATATAAAAGTTAAAGCTGCTATATTGTTACAAGCAAGAGATGATTATCATTGGATGCGATATCAGTATAAGAAAGATGGTAAATATGACACTTTCAACATTTGGAAAGGAGATAGAACGTGGCATAAATGTTTGCGTGTGTCAACAGCAGGAAGATTAAAGTCTTAACGTATCCTCACATCTTGCAAATTTAATCGGGAGGGTAAGGTGGCTTTTGCCACCCTAGATTTAAATAGGCTTTACGCATAAAGATAAATTTTGTTAAAAGACTATAATTTGGTAACAAAATAGCGGTGCAGAATATAAGCTAATGATATTATATTAAACATCAATTAACAATAACCTTATGAATACAAATAATTGGAAAACTCCACTAGGCTACTTTGAAAAAGCGATTGAAGAAATAAGGCTTACTCAGGAAGAGTTTGAAGCACAAATGGAGGAAATAAGACAATTCAAGCAGAATTATGCAGAACTACAGTCTGATTTAGCAAAAACCAAATCGAATCTAGAAGAAGTTAGCAAAGAATTGAGCCTTACGAAAGTGGATTTGGAAAAGGCTAAAAATAAACTTAAGATAGCTGAACAAGAAATTAAAAAGCAGTCTCAGCAGTTGCAAGATTATCAGCTAACAACTAAAGACGAATTCAAGCCAGTTAAAAAGCAAATTGATGAACAAGTCAAACAACTACAAGATTTACAGCAAACAACTAAACAAGCGATTAATGACATAAAAGAAGGAATTGAAAATGGTTCAATTATTGCCTGCAAAGCTTTGATGCTGAAAGGTCGAGATGATTATCACTGGATGCGTTATTGTAAGCTCGATAGCGTAAATCATCATTGCTTTCAAGTTTGGAGAAGTGATAACAACACTTGGCAAGATGATATAAAAGTTAAAGCTGCTATATTCTTACAAGCAAGGGATGATTACCATTGGATGCGATATGAGCATATGAAAAATGGAGAACACAGCACTTTTAATATTTGGAGAGGAGATAATACTTGGTGTTAATATCTACGTGTGTTAACAGTAGCAAGATTAAAATAATCAAAATATCAAGTTTGGGCTTGAATGTGAACCAATGGTTCACATTTTTGGAATTAGTCCTTGAGGTGCCTCAAGTGTGGAAGACTTTAATTAAGCATATACTGTTATAGTACACCTATTCGATATTGATAATGTAACGGTTTGTGCCATTAAATTTGGGGGAGTTGGCGCCGTGCGCTCGTGCGTCTCTTAACTCTTATCTCTGTGCCCTCTGTGGTAAATAAATAGCTATGACTACAAATTTAAAGCACGCAAGTGAAAGAGTTATTTACTCCTGAGCGAATAGTTCCTTACATCATACAGCAAAGTATTGATGCCGGGATTTTTATTTTTTACTAAACAGCTAATTTTATCAATAATACGAAAAATCAAGTTTTTAAGCCTGCGTAGGCAGGCTTTGTTCGTATAGCCTCACCCTTATAGGGTGTAGGTGTAAAATATATGTAGAAGTTCATTTTGTTAAATTTAGTATTGAATTATGATTACTCAATCGTTAATTGGTGAGATTGTCAGTAAGCAGCGTCAATTTTTCTATACGGGTGCTACTAGAGATGTTGGTTTCCGCGTTGAACAACTCAAAAAGTTAAAACAAGGGATAATGCAGTATGAACGTGAGATAACAAAAGCTTTAAAAGCTGATTTAAATAAACCGGAGTTTGAAGTTTATGGTGCAGAATTTTCGCTGATTTTCACTGAAATTGCTGATACTATTAAGCATTTGAATAATTGGGTAAAACCTCAAAGCAAAAAACTTGAGTTTACTTTTTTACCTGGGTCGGCTTATTTATATCCTGAACCATTGGGTGTTGCTTTAATTATAGGCCCTTGGAATTATCCTTTTCAATTATGCTTACTGCCGTTAATTGGCGCCATTGCAGCAGGTAATTGTGCAATTGTCAAGCCTTCTGAAATTGCTTCTCATACTTCCCATGTGATAAATGAAGTAATATCAAAGATTTTCCCGCACGAGTATATTGCTGTGGTTGAAGGAGGAGTGGAAACTACTCAAGAGTTATTGCAAGAAAAGTTTGACCATATCTTTTTTACAGGTGGTACTGCCGTTGGTAAAATTATTATGAAGGAAGCGGCAAAACACTTAACACCTGTTACTCTCGAATTGGGTGGTAAAAGTCCTTGTATAGTTGATACAGATATTAATATTGAAGTTAGCGCGCGTCGCATTGTGTGGGGCAAGTTTTTGAACGCTGGGCAAACTTGTATTGCTCCTGATTATCTGTTAGTGCATAAGTCTATCAAAGAAAAATTATTAACGGCAATAGCTGATAGTATCAAAGAGTTTTATGGCGAGAATGCAATAGATAGTCCGGATTACGCTAGGATTATCAGTCAGAAGCATTACAATAGATTGGTCAATTACATCCAAGGAGATGTTTACTTTGGTGGAGAGTGTAATTCCGAGAAATTATTTATTGCTCCAACTGTAATTAATAATGTTTCGTGGCAAGATTCAATCATGGAGGAGGAAATTTTTGGACCAATTCTTCCTGTTATTGAGTATGAAGATATTAATCAGGTTATAACAGCTATAAATTCTCGTCCGAAACCTCTTGCTTTATACTTGTTTAGCAATAATAAAAATTTGCAAGCGCGGATATTAGGCGAAACTTCATCTGGTGGTGTTTGTATCAATGATACGATTAAGCACTACGTGGTGGCTACATTACCTTTTGGTGGTGTAGGTGATAGCGGAATTGGTAAGTATCACGGTAAAGCTAGTTTTGATGTTTTTTCCCATTACAAGAGTGTTTTGAAACGGGGATTTGCTTTTGATATAAAAGTCTTGTATCCTCCTTATGCGGGTAAGTTACCTTTGCTCAAAAGGCTTCTTGGTAAGAATTAAAATCCCCCCAACCCCCCTTAATAAGGGGGCTAAGAGCATTATAAAGTCCCCCTTAATAAGGGCAGGGCTGTTTCATTCTCTAGAGATAAAAGCGCTTAACCATAATTTTTCCGTTTCCCAACTACTAAAATCTCGTTTGGTAACAGCGGATTTATAGGCGCCTGGTATTATTCTTTTTAGAATGAAACGGCCCTGCCCTTAATAAGGGGGATTTAGGGGGATCAATTTTAAGTCTTTACCTTAAACATCTTATTGCTTCTAACATGCCGCGCGCTTTATTTAAAGTTTCCTCATACTCTTTCTCTGGTTCTGAGTCTGCTACTAAACCGGCGCCCGCTTGTACACTCACCTTACCCCCGCGCGCTACCATTGTGCGGATGGCAATGGCACTGTTGAGTTGTCCTTCAAAGTCGTAGTATCCATATACGCCTGAGTATACACCTCGGCGAGATGGTTCTAACTCGTTGATGATTTCCATTGCTCGAATTTTTGGCGCCCCGCTTACTGTACCTGCGGGAAAACAAGCTTTCATTAAGTCCCATGCTGTTTTAGATGGCGCCAGTTTACCAATAACGTTACTAACGATGTGCATGACGTGGGAATATCGCTCGATAACCATTAATTCATCTACACATACGCTACCACTTTCACAAGCTCTACCTAAATCGTTCCGCCCTAAGTCTACTAACATGACGTGTTCGGCGATTTCTTTGGGGTCTTGTAATAAATCTTGAGCTAGTGCATTATCTTCAATAGGGGTTTTACCTCTCTTCCTTGTTCCCGCAATTGGACGCAGTGTTGCTATATTATTTCCAAGAGCATCTTTTTCGGCTTTTACCATTACTTCTGGACTGGAGCCAACAATTTGCCAATCTTGAAAGTTAAAGTACGCCATGTAAGGTGAGGGATTAATTTGGCGTAGCGAGCGGTATAGTGAAAACGGGTCGCCTGCATATTCTGTTGTTAAACGCTGGGAAATCACAACCTGAAAAATATCCCCTGCTTTGATGTATTCTTTAGCTTTTTCGACGCTGCTACAAAATTTTTCTTTGCTAAAGTTACTTTCATACTCCTCGGTCTCACTGGTACGAGGCGCCACTAATGCAGGTGGCTTCCATTCTAAAATTGTTTTGGCAGGCTCAAGCGGTGAAGCTAATTTGCTTACCATTTGTGTAACACACTCGATTGCCTTATCATAAGCCTGTTTTACATCCGAGTCGCGTAAATCTGCGTATGCTACTACCCAAATTTTACGTTTTACCTGGTCAAATATTAACAGGTGGTCTACCTGCATCCACAACCCATCCGGTATATTACGGTCATCTTGTGGATGAATTGGCACTCGTGGTTCTATCCAACTAATTAATTCATAGCCCCAAAAACCAAACAAACCACCAATTCCAGGCGGTAATTCTGTTAACTTAACTGGATGATATGGCGCCAAACATTCAGCTAATGCCTCAAAAGGGTCGCCATCAAATACCATCTGCGAACCATCACGAAGCGTTTGTGTTGTTTTAGAACCGCGCGCTTCTAAAACCCATAAAGGGTTACAACCAAGAAAACTATAACGCCCAACTTTCTCACCTCCTTCGACTGATTCCAGCAAAAAACTATAAGGCTGTCCAGAACATACCTTATACCAAGCCGAAACTGGTGTATCCAAGTCTGCTACCCACTCTTGGTACACTGGTACAAAATTACCTTGCTTTGCTAATTCAGTAAATTCGGAGAATTCGGGAAAAATCATAAATAAAGAGTGCTGAGTGCTGAGTGCTGAGTACTGAGTGAGGGAGAAGAGTTGAGAGTTAGGAGTAGAACTCTTTACTCTCTTTACTTCTTCTTAAACTCAGCACTCAGCACTCAGCACTTTTAACTATAAATTATGCGTCGTAAGTATACTTACCGCTGAACTTGAGTTGAGCAGGACTGGGGTTATCACCAATTTTGCGGTCAACGTAACGTACTTTTTCACGTCCTTGGTTGACTTTTTCTGGGAACACGCCGTCTGCTGGATGAATTTTGGTCGTTTCGCCGCTTGGTTGTTCAATCCGGTAGATTTGGTAATCTGTGATTTTGAATTTCCGGAGTTGACCACCAAACGCAATACCGTATTCCTTACGAGCTAAATACAGCAGGTTTTCACCTTGACGCATTTTAGCGGCGCCACCAGTGGGCATTTCAAAAACTTGCTCTTTGGGGCTTGTCCAAGTGATTGCATAGAATTCTTCCTCGGCTGCTTTGGTTAGCAAACCGCCAGTTCCGCCACCGAACAAAGGAGTTTGTCCAGAAAGTTTTTCTGCCATAAGGTTTTCACTCAAATGTTTTTACGGCATCCTAACATTGCCACAGGGACATTATTGCGATTATTTCATAGTCTGTAATAATTTTTAGAAGTGCTGAGTGCTGAGTGCTGAGTTAAAAGTAAGAATTAAGAGTTATCAGTTAAGAGTTATGAGTTATGAGTTAATATCTTAGTTCTAAATTTTTTGGCTTCATACTCAGCACTCAGCACTCAGCACTCAGCACGCAGCACTCTTAACTCTTAACTCTTAACTTTGACTTCTTGGCTTTTTGTGACGGTGGGTACAGTAAAGTGAAATTGGCTTCCCTGATTTTTCCCTGTTGAGGATGCCCATATGTCTCCTCCCCAACCAGTTACTATTTGCCGACAAATCGCTAACCCTAGTCCTGTTCCTCCTGTAGTTCTCCTTAATGCGCCTTCTTCTTGGTAGAAACGGTCAAAAACGATTTCGAGAAGGTTTGGCTCAATTCCTCTACCCGTGTCAATGACTGTCACCTCGACCATTTCGTTACTGTCATGGTGCCCTGTAATTGTAATTTTTCCTTCGCTCGGAGTAAATTTACAAGCGTTGTCGATGAGCTTGGCTAATACTTCAACTAACCAATCTCCATCTGCGAATACCAAGGGTAAATTGTCGTCGATGTCAGTGTTGATTTGGGGCAATTGTTCAACAATTATGCGGGCACGTACTCTACTTAGGGCTAAATCGACACACTCTTGTAAGGGTAGTGATTCGGGGTGCCACTCGACGCGACCACTTTCTAAGTTGGAAAGTGTTAAGAAATCTTGCACGAGCTTCCGCATTCGCTCCGAATCTGATAAAGCAGTGTTGAGCATAACTTGCCGCAATTCCAACGGCATATCTGGTTCGGTTGCAAGACTTTCTAAACAAACTTGAATTGTTGAAAGTGGGGTGCGAAGTTCATGTCCAGTAATTGCAATTAAATTACTGCGGGTACGGTCGAGTGCTTCGAGTTGCGCGTTGAGGTCTTCAAGGTTAGCAAATGATTCGGCTTGAATTAATGCGGCGCCAATTTGAGTTGCAATAGCTTTGACCAAATCTATTTCGCCTGTATGCCATGTGTGTGGGGTGTTTCCACAGTAGTGCAGTTCAATAATTCCCAAGAGCCGTCCTTGATAAAAAACAGGTTCAAGCAACCAGGAACGAATTCCTAACTTTTCAACGTGTTTCCAAAGTACAGGGGAAGTTGATGTACGACTGTCGTTCATTGTATCGGCGACACAAACCCCTTCTGAGTTTTGCACGACTTCCGCAAACAGTGGATTGTTATCTAACTGCCAGGTTTGCCCTTTTACCGATGTTATACCCAAACTGATTGACTCATGCTCGATTGTCGCGCATAAGTCTTGTGCTTGTGCCCGGTAAATTAAACACCGACAAGCTCCTAATATTTGTCCTAATTCCTGCGCTGCTGCATGAAGTACTTCTTGTGGGTTCAATGAACGCCGAATTGTGGTTGTTATAGAGTTGACTAAACGCTCTTTTCGTGCTTGGGCGGCTATCGAACGATAAGCTTTGTGCAATTTGTATTGGCTCGCCTGCAAATAAGTTACTAATCGCTGTACAAACGGGTCTGTGTCTATATCACAGGCATACTCCGAAGTTTTTGCTGGCTTTTTTACACCTTTGTACTTGCCAATATTAAATCGGCGCCGAGCTTCGTTAATTTTACCCCCTAGCTCCGGTCGGTAAATTTGAATGCGCGCTAATAGCAAGTCAGCTGCTTTCAAACTGACACCTCGCTCGGATGTCCAAATTCCCTCAAACCTCCGCGCGGTATCCATATCCAAGTTTGGACTTAATTCGCGCAGTTCAGAGTCCTGATTAGCAGAACGTGGGAATTCTCGACAAACCAGGCAGGTGGCATATTTTTGGGCAATCACAATTAGGTGCCATTCGTGACAAAGGGCATCTTCTGGTTCAAAAGCGACTTTTTCGTAATACTCGGAACTATTCGTAAAATCAGTTTCCGGGGCAGCCAAAACGTATACTTGATCGCTTCGCTGTGCTAGTCGCTCATACCGATGTGCTTCTTGGCGATAAAACCGCTCGCGCTGAAAACTGGCTATTACCAGTGGTGCTTCGAGTGTTGCCGCCAGTACCTGGTCTTCCATCGCATGGGAGAGTGCTGTTAGCGAAGCCTTGAAGTAAAGTTGTGGCCGTAGGTTGGGTAGGGTAATAAGCAAATCGCTCAGTACCGAAGTCGAAATGCTCATGTAGGTCGTTTAGAGCAACAATCTGGATAAAAAACCATCTTTCAGCTGCATTGTACAAATTACAATGGTCTTTCAACCCATACACATGGTTGCGATATGTAAAGATTGGCAAAGCGGCGCCGAAAGCCTATCGAAAGCCTATAATTACGCTCGACTAATATTTGTTTTTCTTAATTATACATGTTTCGTTTCCTCTATCTATTGGATATTAAGTTAAATTTTATCTACCGCCGCTCCGGCTTACCCACTCTCATACTAATGCCATATGTAATGTATTCTAATTAGCAATATTAATAAAGTATTAATAATATTACCATCTCCGACCTACTTATATTTCTGACTTCTGTATGAATTCGTGCGCTCATTCTATATGTTAATTTTTTTTAAGTTAAAATCAAAACATAAATTACCAGGGTAAGCTGTAAGGAATCATATCATTGATGTATATTAAATTACGATATTATCTCGTAAATAATACTTAAAAATTAATATAAAATAAATATAAAAGTTAATATATCTACGGGAGCAACATCTGCATATTGCTCAAGAACACAAAATCATGTAATATAAATCTGTTAACAAAACTTTCATCAAAATTTTATGTAGAAAATCCCAGTTTATAACTATTTATTCAACTATTAATTTGAGGTAGTGCTTGCGGAGCATTAACTATCTTGAAAAGTTGTTGAATACTGGTAAGTAAAGGCTTTGATGGAGGGAATGAATTTGAAAATACATAGAAAAAAAGCAGGTAAATCATTTCCTCATGTCTGGAAGTAAAGTTAGTATGAGCGATACTTACTGACTTCATCATCATGTCTTGGACTTTCGATTGGAATAGGCATAGCATACATGCTCAATTTTCAGGCGTTATTTAGCATATAAGTACATTTTAATGTGCGAATTTTTGCTTAGAAAATATGGACAGGTATGCAATAAATTTACCTGCATGGTGAAATATGAAAATAGCTCAAGTTGCTCCTTTATGGGAACGTGTACCTCCCAAACTTTATGGCGGGATTGAATTAATTGTCAAGTTACTAACAGACGAGTTAGTTCAGCGTGGTCATGACGTAACTTTATTTGCTTCTGGAGATTCCTTAACAAAAGCAAAACTTAAAACGGTACATTCCTCCGCGCTACGACTCGACCCAAATATTAAAGAACCGGGTATCTATGAGCATATGCTACTTGCTGACGTTTACCAGCAAGCGCATCATTTTGACGTCATTCACTCTCACTTTGGTTATCAAGCTCTTTCCTATAGCGGTTTTGTCAAAACACCTACTGTTCATACCCTCCACGGCGCCTTCACTTCAGAAAACGAGAAAATATACCGTCGCTTTGCTTGGCAAAAGTTCATCAGTATTAGTGAAGCACAACGAGAACCGCGCTTAGGCTTAAATTACATTCACACTGTTTACAACGGTATCGATACAAATGTTTACGCATTTAACCCAGAACCAGTAGAACCTGCGTATCTAGCTTTTATTGGACGTATATCGCCAGAAAAAGGACCAGTCGAAGCCATAAAAATCGCGCGCGCGATTGGTTTACCGTTAAAAATGGCAGGCAAAATTGATGTCGTCGATAAAAAGTTTTACACAGAACTTGTTGAACCACTAATCGACGGTGAGCAAATTCAGTTTCTAGGTGAAGTTTCTCACGAAGACAAAGTGAAACTTTTAGCAGGAGCATCTGTAACTTTATTCCCCATTACTTGGCGTGAACCATTTGGTTTGGTAATGATTGAGTCAATGGCGACTGGTACACCTGTAGTTGCTATGGGTTTGGGTTCCGTTCCTGAAGTTGTTGCCCACGGCAAAACTGGTTACGTATGTCATTCACTCGAAGCCATGATTGAAATGGTTCCTCTTGCTCGCAAGCTTGAGCGTCAAACTTGTCGCGAGTATGTCGTTAGTCGCTTTAGCGTCTCCTCAATGGCTGACGAATACGAACGCGCGTATCAAATGGTTTTACTCAACAACGGGTAAAGTAGGGTGCGTCAAAGCTATTACAATCTTCAATAAAACGAAAAATCATGTGCTTTGACGCACCATAGAATTAAAAATAGGTAAAAATAGCGGTTATTTTGAATTATTCTGTTATAATCGGACAAATGTGGCGTTTATCATGAACTATAATTAAATCAAATAGTAAAAACCTTGCGATTCAGCGCCATTTATGATTTGAAGCTGTAATAATACTTTCGATTGATTTGTGTCATAAAATTTACACTCCGATTTGCAATCCAATTTATTTTTGAGAAATTGCGAAAATCATCACCTTCAAATTGGTTTTAAGGTAATGTGTGACGCTACAATCAATAAAATTTCTTGAAAATTCACATAAGTTCATAAGTTCATCACACTTGTGTTTATTGTGTAAGTTTTATACCAAGATGTTTGGTACACGCATTTTGCTGGTTGTTTGCAGCTCTGCGGCAGCGATTTGGCAAAAAATATAACTAATAAAAGCGTCTTTTTTTCCTGTTGACGCTTTTAACACGAAGAAACTAGACCTGTTAATCAGTTGGAAATTGGAGAATGACACCGGATACCTTAATCGCACCGGAAAAAATTTTGCTGGATGGAAAAACCTTTGTCCCTGCTGAACAAATTCCTATCCCAGAATGGCCTTGCGTAGCTACCTCAAGACCGCAGCCGACTTTAACTGTTAAAGATGATGATTTATTTTTTGTTACAGATACTTTAGGTAATATTTCTGGGTGTGGTCTTGGTGAAGGCAACCCGAGTATGGGATTATTTTGTTCGGATACACGTTTTTTGAGTCGGTTGGAGTTACAGATTGACGGATACTCCCCTGTGTTACTAAGCAGTACTGCTGATAAAGGGTTTTCGTTATCTGTTTTATGTACTAATCCTAAAATCGATGAGCGTTTACGACCTGATACGATTGGTATTCGTCGTGAACTTGTTTTGAACGGCGCCTTATTTGAAGAAATAGAAGTATCAAATTACAGCACAACTACAATTAGTTTTGAGCTTAGTCTTAGTTTTGACGCTGATTTTGCTGATTTGTTTGAAGTTCGAGGACATGGTAGAGACAGACGTGGTAGATTATTGCGTTTAGTTGAACCAGTTTCTTCTGTTGAGCCGCTGTTAACTCACGAAGAAAATCATTCCTCTGAATCGATAGAGCAATCTTTAACGCTTGCTTATCAAGGTTTGGATGGATTGGTGATGGAATCAAGAATTAAATTCCAGCATCGTCAACCAGATTATTTTAAAGGTTATACAGCACTCTGGCGCTTTGAATTGGCGCCGCATGAAAAGCAAAAATTAGGCTATCGGGTTAATCTTTTAACAAATAATAAGTCAAGTTCCACAGTTAGCGCTCCTGTAACACTGGGTCAAGCGAAAGCTGCCGAAGTTATGGAGGAGCAACACTGGGTAAGCCAAATTACCCGAATTCGAGGTGATAAAACCATGTTTAATCGAATGATTGAGCGCGCGGAACAGGATATGTATCTGTTGCGACAATCGTTTGGTAAGCATAAAACTGTATCTGCTGGAGTACCTTGGTTTTCAACGCTGTTTGGACGCGACTCGTTGATTACTGCTTCGCAAACTTTAATGTTGAATCCTGAAATAGCCAAGGAAACTCTAACTTTACTTGCCTTATATCAAGGTAAGCAAAAAGACGAGTGGCGCGAAGAGGAACCAGGAAAGATTTTACACGAATTACGATTTGGAGAATTAGCACGCTGTAAAGAAGTACCTCATACACCTTATTACGGTACAGTTGATGCGACTCCATTATGGTTGATGCTTTATGCTGAATACTATGCCTGGACACATGACGGAGAAACGCTAGAAAATCTTTGGAACTACGCGCTTGCTGCAATGGATTGGATTGACCGTAACATGAAGCAAACAGGTTACCTAAGCTATCACCGTACATCAAAACTAGGTTTAGCAAACCAAGGTTGGAAAGATTCGGGAGATTGTGTAGTTAACCGTAAAGGCGAACTAGCGTATGGTTCAATTGCATTATGCGAAGTTCAAGCGTATGTTTATGCTGCTAAATTACGTTTGGCTGAAATTGCTCGCATGAAAAAGCGCTTAGATTTAGCTGACCGTTGGACTGATGAAGCGCGTAGTCTCAAAACGCGCTTTAACCGTGATTTCTGGATGGAAGATCAAGACTTTTGCGCGTTAGCGTTAGATGGTGATGGTAAACATGTTGATAGTATCACTTCTAACCCTGGTCACTGTTTACAACTCGGTATATTTACACCTGAAAAAGCTTATAGTGTTGCTGAAAGATTACGGGCGCCGGACATGTATAACGGTTGGGGTATCCGAACATTGAGCAGCTTATCACCCGCCTACAATCCAATGGGATACCATATTGGTTCAGTATGGCCGCATGACAATTCAATAATAGCTATGGGTTTACGTTCCCTCGGTTTGATCGACCAAGCACTTGAAGTTTTCCAAGGTTTAGTGGATATGACCAGCGTTCAACCATACCAACGTCCACCCGAACTACTTTGTGGATACGAGCGCGACGGTGATAATGCTCCAGTTCTATACCCTGTAGCTTGTTCACCTCAAGCATGGGCAACTGGTAGCATCTTCCAACTAATACAAATGATTGTTAACCTTGTTCCAGATGCACCAAACAACTGTCTAAGAGTTATCGACCCAGCTTTACCCGAATCAATTAGTCACCTTTCACTGCATAATTTACGTGTCGGCCCGACTATCCTAGATTTAGAATTTGAACGCTCCGGAAACACAACAGCTTGCCGTGTAGCTAGAAAACGTGGCAACCTACGTGTCGTCATCGAAGCGTGAGTAGGGTGCGTGACGCTATAACAATCGTGAGCAAAACTAATAAACTAGTAGCGTCACGCACCATCTTAAGGATAATCGGCGCCAAAGTAGGTGCGTGATGCCAATAATTTATTTGCTTCGTTGTAGGATTGTTATGGCATCACACACCCTACTTGTCTTCTTGAACATCGCTTTTATGTCCGGGGGATGCTTCAAATATTGCATCAAGCTGCTGACGCGCGTCTTCAACGTTAATTGAACGCATCACGAGTAATGGTTCTCTAATTAAATTACCCGAATTATCCAATAATTCTGGATGAGGTACAAACTGTTTTCTAGCTGTATAGCCGTAGTTACTACCTTGAGATGGTCTATGTGAATATGTCCGCTCTCGATCAAAACTGAACATAATTAGGTTACGAATCAGATTAGCAACAGCAATAATCGCCAGAACTGTAAATGCAAGAATGTAAATAAGGTGTAACATAGGTATTTCCTCCAGAAGCAGCGTGTTATTAAAGGGTTTATAAATCGATACAAGTAAAATCAGCTTAAACAATAGGTAACGGGAATTGAGATGATTAAGGCTTTGAGAAAAAATGAAAACTTGCTTGTTGGAATAGCATTTAGTTCATATATCTAAATCTTAAGATATTTAGCTATATCCTTTTTCGACGACATACCAGGTAGCATAGTATACTGGGACTTGAATAGAAACTGGCTATTTCATTATATTTTTGGTTTTTATTTAATACTAAAGTACTCTTTGAGCAATCTAATGAGTCATTTTGCCAGTTCCATCTCTACTCAAAATTCAATTAAAAATTAATTGTGAGATATTCAGAAGGAACTGGGTAGTTCTATGTTTCACGTCCTTGGCGAAACCGTATAGCTACATTCCAACACTCGGTAACAAGCTGATGCCAAGGCTTTACAGCTTCCATGTCGATTCCTACTTGCCCTCCAGTCGCACTAAACATCATATGCGCTGTTTTTACCTCTTCTTGCGCGGCCTTTACTCGCAATAGCAAGTCCGACTGCTGCTGTGTACTTAAAAAATCAATCCGCTCGGTCTCCAGTAAGTTACACGCGCGTGCAAACCAATATTGGAAATCCTCCAGCAGAGGCTGTAAAACCGATTTAAGCAATTCTGGTTCTGGTAGATTTGAGTCCCGCATAAATGAGAAGCATACTTCTAACCTTCTTACTAATATTAACTTTTTTAACGATTCTTAACACTTAAGAATCATTGGATACTTCTCACACCTGCTATTTTGTAGCAAGAGCTACAAAAACTATTATAATCGATTTGATTCGGTTCCTGCCAAAGTTTTACACTGTTCGCCGTAAGTCTTTTTGCTATCAAAGGCTTTTTTAGTCACTAAACGCAAAATAGGAGCGCTAACTAACATAGATGCAGAACGGGCGCCAATGTAAAGTTGGTCGCCGAAAGTCATGTTTGTAATTTGCTTATACCAAAAAGCTATTATTTTGCCTGGAACACTAAAATTAACATTATTAGGGAACTTTCTGCAAATCGATTTAGTTTTTTTATTTAAGAACAGATGATTGTGATCAGTCAATGCATCAAGAGAAGGATGTTTGTGAGAGAGGTTAACATTAAAGAAGGTTGAAGTAAAAATAAAATGAATATAAATATTTTATTAAGAAGAATCACAAAATTTATCGTCTGAAAGCAGTATTTAGAAGTCATCCTTCGAGTGTATGACCAAAGTTGCATCTTGCGCTCATTATAGCCGTGTTAGAATTAGGGGTATTTTTCTGCGTTCCGCTTATTCAAAGTACAAGTAAAAAGCTTCGCCAAAGGTAAAACAGCCGATGTCGCCAAATGTAACAAATAAAGATACTGAGTCTACTTCACAAGTCGAGAAAATTAGTTTACCGCGTACAAGCGAATCGGAAAGCTTGAAGAAAATTCGCCATACTGCCTCTCACGTTATGGCAATGGCAGTGCAAAAGCTGTTTCCCAAAGCGCAAGTTACGATTGGTCCTTGGATTGAAAATGGTTTTTATTACGATTTTGATAGTCCCGAACCGTTTACTGAGAAGGATTTGAAGTCCATCTACAAAGAGATGGTTAAGATTATCAATAAGAAACTGCCAGTTACGCGCGAGGAAGTTAGTCGAGAAGAAGCTAGTGAGCGAATCTCAAAGATTAACGAGCCTTACAAGCTGGAAATTTTAGCGGATATAAAACAAGAGCCGATTACAATTTACCATTTAGGGGATACATGGTGGGATTTGTGTGCAGGTCCACACCTTGACAATACAGCCGAGTTAAATCCAAAAGCAATTGAACTTGAAACGTTAGCAGGCGCCTATTGGCGTGGCGACGAAACCAAGGCACAATTACAGCGTATATATGGAACAGCGTGGGAAACACCCGAACAGTTAGAAGAGTATAAGCGACGTAAAGAAGAAGCACTGCGTCGTGACCACCGGAAGTTAGGTAAAGAGTTAGGGTTATTTATATTCTCTGACTTAGTAGGGCCTGGTTTACCGTTGTGGACACCCAAAGGTACTTTGTTGCGGAGTCTTCTAGAAGATTATCTCAAACAAGAGCAAATCAAACGCGGTTACTTGCCTGTTGTTACCCCTCACATTGCCAAAGTTGACTTATTTAAAACTTCGGGACACTGGCAGAAGTACAAAGAAGACATGTTTCCTCTCATGGCAGAGGATGAAGAAGCGAAGGAACACGAAATAGGTTTTGTCATGAAACCAATGAACTGTCCTTTCCACATCCAGATATATAGCAGCGAACTGCGTTCATACCGTGAGTTACCAATGCGTCTTGCAGAGTTTGGTACAGTGTACCGCTACGAACAGTCTGGGGAATTAGGTGGTTTAACGCGCGTGCGTGGTTTTACAGTAGATGACTCGCACTTATTTGTAACACCCGAACAACTCGACGCAGAATTTCTCAACGTCGTTGACTTAATATTGTCGGTGTTTAATAGCTTGCAACTAAAGAACTTTAAAGCACGCTTGAGTTTCCGTGACCCAGAAAGCGACAAATACATTGGTTCAGACGAAGCGTGGGAAAAAGCCGAAGGTGCTATTCGTCGTGCGGTTGAACATTTGGGAATGGATCACTTTTTAGGTATAGGAGAAGCTGCCTTCTACGGTCCCAAGTTAGATTTTATCTTCCAAGATGCATTGGAAAGAGAATGGCAACTTGGAACGGTACAAGTAGACTACAACTTACCTGAACGTTTCGACTTAGAATATGTTGCCGAAGACGGTTCACGCAAACGTCCAATTATGATACACCGGGCGCCATTTGGTTCCTTAGAGCGATTAATTGGTATTTTAATCGAAGAATACGCAGGTGACTTTCCATTATGGTTGGCGCCAGAACAAGCGCGTTTACTTCCAGTAAGCGACCAATTTTTAGATTACGCCAAAGATGTCGCCGCCAAAATGCGTGCAGTGGGTATCCGTGCAGAAGTAGATATTAGTGGTGACAGACTTGCTAAACTAATTCGCAACGCCGAAAAACAAAAAATACCAGTAATGGCAGTAGTAGGCGCCAAAGAAGTAGAAACAAACACCTTGAGCATCCGCACACGCGCATCCGGAGAACTAGGAAGCATCGCAGTAACAGAAGTCATCGAAAAAATGAAAAACGCAATCACCAACTTCGAGAACTTTTAATCCCCCCTTGATAAGGCTACGGTGGGCGTTGCTGAATCATGGGATGGTTTTGCCCAATTTCTAACCAATTATTAATGGTTTCAGACGCTAGTTCATCCCGCAAATAAGCAACGCCGCTACGGTGTATACACATCTTTTCATTATCCTTACATTCCTCTCCTTCGCGTACTTTGCGTACTTTGCGGTTTATTTTTTAACGAACCGCAAAGGACGCAAAGACGCAAAGAAAGAGAAGAAAAGTCAGTTTTAGAGACTTGTGTGTACACAGTAGCCTTAATAAGGGGGGAACAAGAGAAGAATGTAGGGTGGGCACTCCCACCTAATTTAGGCGCAAAAAGAGGGATTAAAGCCCCCTTATTAAGGGTGGTTGGGGGGATTCAAAAATAGTTTATGTTTTCTAAAAGATAAGGACAAGCTGATGTTCGGTCGGATTACATTTGACAAAGAAATCATGGCAGGACGTGCATGTATTCGAGGGATGAGAATAACTGTTTCTCTGGTATTAAATTTAATTGCAAGCGGAATGACACAATCCGAAATTTTAGAAGCATATCCTTATTTAGAAGCAGAAGACATAAAAGCTTGCCTCCAATACGCAGCATTTTTAGCTGACGATAAAATTCCTGTTATGAACTTAACCTCAGTTACAATTCAAAAACGTCCTCCACTGTTTGGAAGCAATGCTTATCATCTATTTTTGAATAATGCAATACATTAATTTCATCCTGTTCAATCAATAAATACTCTTCAAAAGATGGTATTGTGCAATAAGGCTGAAATCTACTATGTCTTTGATTATTCTCAATAAGTTTCGGTGAAACTTTAATGATTACTTTTGGATTGGTAATTGTATCTTTACGATTCTCAAAAAATCTGGTTCACCTGCTATAACCATTACATCTGGGTATGTGTAAATACGTCGATTCGGTATCCAAAGACGCATATCACTGATATAAACCCTGTAATTTTCCTGCCTGAACGCAAAATTCATAACAGCATAAAAATTACCAGCTATTTGGTTGTGATTGTCACTTCCACCTGCCATTGGAATAATTTCTCCATCTATGTACTCGCTTTTGGAGTCGGCTTTTTCCTCCAAAGCTAAGTATTCCTCTATGGTATAGTACCTCTTTTCTGTTACTTGCATTTGCGTAATAATAATATTGGAAGCAATAGGACAAATGTTACTACTTTCCTATCATAGGATTACCTTTGATTATAGCAATAGTCTCAGCGTATAAATAAAA
This sequence comes from Calothrix sp. CBUCES-K 9914, assembly GCF_059640475.1. Classification (NCBI taxonomy): domain Bacteria; kingdom Bacillati; phylum Cyanobacteriota; class Cyanophyceae; order Nostocales; family Calotrichaceae; genus Calothrix; species Calothrix sp. CBUCES-K 9914. Next base: position 3,368 of record NZ_JBXXZH010000100.1, on the reverse strand, counting down.
ACATAATGTTAATACAGCAACCCCTTACAGAAGAAACGATTTCGCTAGGTATACAAGAGCTTGTGAGTCGTGATAATGACTTAGCAGAAATTATTCAAACCTATGGGTATCCACCAAACTGGATACGGGAAAAGGGTTTCATTGGACTTATACGCATTATTTTAGGACAACAAGTTTCGGTTGCTTCGGCTAATGCAATATTTAAGAAGTTAGAACTTTTAATTAATCCGTTGACACCAGAGAATTTTGTTACGTTTGATGATTTGCAGTTACAGTCAGCAGGTTTAAGTCGGCAAAAGATTGTATATACCCGCGCGTTAGCTGCTGCAATATCTAGTAAACAACTTGACTTGGATAAACTTGAATTGGGTGATGAGGCAACTTTACGCACGGAACTTACAAAAATCAAAGGTATTGGTAATTGGACTATTGATATATATTTAATGATGTCGTTACAGCGTCCTGATGCTTTTCCTGCATCTGACTTAGGAGTGATTCTTGCTTATCAGAAATTAAAAGATTTACCAACACGTCCAACACCAAGTCAATTAGAAGTTATTGCCGAGAAATGGCGCCCGTTGCGTGCTATAGCTACAAGAATTCTGTGGCATTATTATTTGAATAAGACAACCAAAGTTAAAAGTATTTAGATGTTTTCTCTTGTGGAGCGGGCATCCTTGCCCGCCCTTGATGTTGAGATTAAATTAACAGGCAGGGATGCCTGTTCCACAAGATTTGATTTTAAAGTTTAATAAATGATGACATTGCTTTTACAAATTCTGCTGTTGACTCATATGGCAAAACGTTTCTTCCTGGGATTTTAACACCTTGTGCTTGGGGTAAACATGCTAAGTACTCGGCTAAACGTTCGTTTGCTTTTTCTTGTTCTCCTTCTTTGGCTATACTCGATGCAACTTCACCCATAACTACAAGCACGGGTTTTTGAATTGCTGCTACTCTGTTACGATAGTCCTGGCGCCAAAATCCTGCTAAGAATGAGAATACAGCATGACGAGAAGCCATATTAGAGGCGCCTTTCTGTAAAGTATTCAGCCACTCACTATCAACTTTATCCTGTGAGGCAAATAATCTTTTAGTTGAGAAGTTGCGTAAAAAGTTCTCAGTACGCGCGTAACGGTAGAATAAATTTCCAAATGGTGAACTAAATATTGACCATGCTAAAGAAGGGCGCCATTTGGGCCTATCTTTACTAATTAGTGACCAAGTGGGAGGTCCAGATAATACCATTCCTGCAATTAAATGAGGTACTTTCTCGTATAATTCGACGGCTACAGGAAATAAGGCGCCTTGTACAACTAAGATTACAGGCTTTTGGATTATATTTTCAATGAAGAATTGTAACTGTTGTGCTTCAAATTCGGGTGTAGATGGTACAGCTGGCATATCACTGTCACCACACCCAATTAAATCAGGATTATAAATCTGATTCTGATTACCTTGATTGTAAAACTCTTGGCAAAAACGCTGCCAAAATTGCCGTGATAAACCGACTCCTATGGGATGAATCAATAATAAAGGGGCGCCAGTAGATGTACTATGAGGATTGTACACCTCGTAAGCACAGCGATAAGAAAGCCAGTTATAAAACTGTGTTTGGGTGGAAGTATCCTGAGTTAGCATAATTAAAAAATCATCTCCGGATGAATTAACTTGTAACCTGCGGCTTTGATTTTTTGGTTTGAGATTTTGGCGTTGTAGTTTTTGTTGGACGGTTGTGAGGTGTCCCATGTGACTTTGGGTAAGTTATGCGTCTCACATACACGGTCGATTAGTTCGCGATTTAATAAATAAGCGTCGTCAACTAAATTATAAATTCCTTGAAGCTGATAGTGACGTGCAAATTCGATGGCGCCGACAATATCATCCAAATGTATCCAGTTGGATGGTTCAGAACCATCTCCGGGACGAGTTTGTCCGGCAACTCGACCGTAAATTTTTACTAACTCGCGTCCTGGTCCATAAATTCCACCTAAACGTAATATACAAACGTGTAATTTATCTTTTAATTCAGTAAGTAATACTTCTTCAGTGTCATAAAGAACTTGCTGGCTTTCGTTAGTAGGCGCCAAAGGTGTTGTTTCATCAACTAAATTAGCATTTTGATTACCGTATACTGAACAAGTGCTTGTATATATTAGTTGTTTGACTGGAGATTTTTTTAATACTTGTGCGACTGTTTGGGCAGTTTGCAAATAAGTATCTTGATAAGAGTTACCACGTCTTGGTGCAACACTCAACAATACGCAGTCTTGACCGTGTAAAACTTTTTCTAATTCTTCGCGGTCACTGCCTTGTAAAACAAATACTTTCTGAGCAAAAGTTTGCAGTTCTGACACTCTTGGTAGTGTGGTAGTCGTCGCTGTTACAACCAGAGTCATTTTCTGCTGCCAGTATTTCGCAACTGCTGTACCAACATAACCACATCCAATAATTGCAACATTCATAATCAAAGTAGGGTGCGTGACGCTACAAACAATTATCGAACAAAGCGAGCATCTGGTAGCGTCACGCACCACGAGTTGATGGTGCGTGAAAGCAGTTTAATCTGGCGTTTCATTGCTTGATTGTAATAGCTTTCACACACCCTACTTTGCAAGCTCTCGCTCAATTATTTCGATTAATTCTGGTGCTTCGGGTGTAGTTCCACTTTTGAAGCGCGCGACTACTTGACCATTTTTGCCGACCACGAACTTCTCAAAGTTCCACGATACATCACCTTTTGGCTCAATTGCGCTGGTTAGTCTTTCATACAGTGGGTGTTTGTCGGAACCTTTGGCGTGAACTTTGTCAAATAAGTCAAAGGTTACACCATAGTTTCTGTCGCAAAATGTAACAATTTCTTCGTTTGTACCTGGTTCTTGGGCGCCAAAATCGTTACTTGGAAATCCAAGTACACGTAATCCTGCATCGTGGTACTTTTTGTTTAATTTTTCCAGTCCGGTATATTGTCCTGTGTAACCGCAGTAAGAAGCTACGTTAACTATTAGTAATACTTTTCCTGTATATTCGCTGAGGTTTTTTTCTTGCCCGTTGATTGTTTTAACTGCTATGTCGGTGATTGTGTTACTCATATAACAATGTTGTGATTGTAAACTATTGTTAAGTTTCGCACAGTAAGGTGCGTGACGCTACTCGGCTATGGCTTCGTTTTGTAATGGCTGGTAGCGTCACGCACCCTACTCGTGTACTGAACCGTCGGGCATGATGGCGCCACTTAATAAGGCGCCGATGAGTTTGACCTGGACTCTATCGCCAATCATGACTCTAGCATTACGGAAGTCGGCCGCCTGTCCGGTGTGCGACGGCCTGGGCGTAAAGCTGGCGTTCGACGCCGATCTGGTGGTGCC